>NZ_JABSUZ010000037.1:0-53090 GCF_013284345.1 Brevibacillus sp. MS2.2 | reverse complement strand
TCCTTCAACTCTTCCGGTGACTTACCACGGAGAATCGATTGCATGAGTTCTCCGTCTTTGCACGCCGTACCAATTAGCAAGCCTTCGCGGTATTTGGTCAGCTGGCTTCGCTGAATTCGGGGCCAACGGAAGAAAGTTTCCACATGGGAACGACTCACGAGCTTGTACAGGTTTTTAAGGCCTTCTTTATTTTGCACGAGAATCGTCGCATGGAATGGACGTCCACTTTTGTAATCCGCCTCTTCGTTGCTTTTTTCATTCAGTTCAGCAAGCGATTTGATTTCCGCTTCTTTTATGTCCTTCAACATTTGCTGGAACACGTGAGCCAAGGCAACAGTATCGTCCAACGCACGGTGAGCATTGATGAGCTCGACGTTGAACTTTTTCGCTAATGAGCCCAAACGATAATTGCGCATTCCTTTGTACATCAAACGAGCCAAAGGCAGCGTATCTAAAAATGGATTGCTCCATGGCTCCATGCCAATCCGTTTGGCGCAGGCGTTAATAAACGCTTTGTCAAACTCAGCATTATGCGCAACCAGGATGGCGTCACCAGTAAAATCTTTGAATTTGCGGAGCACCACATCGAGTGTCTCTTGCCCACGGAGCATTTCGTTGGTAATCCCCGTAATCTCGGTTGTCTTTGGCCCAATTTCCAATTGAGGGTCAATCAGCTCCGTCCATTGGTCGACAATTTCTGAGCCTTTCATTTTGACAGCAGCGATCTCGATGATGGTATGTTCTGAGGCATTTAACCCCGTCGTCTCCGTATCAAATACGACGTATTCGGTGTTTTCATCAATGGCAAGATTATTGTCTGCTTGCAGGTTGTAAACGATATCGATACCATCCTCGACTACGTATGCTTCCATACCGAGAATGCATTTGATGTTGTTCTTTTTGGCAATGGAATACGCCTCTGGGAAAGCCTGCACGACACCATGGTCAGTGACAGCAATTGCTTTATGACCCCACTTTGCTGCTGTCGAAACCAGTGATTTTACGGATGCAACGGCATCCAGCGCACTCATCGGCGTATGGCAGTGGAGCTCAACACGTTTCTCTTCCGCATGATCCTTGCGAATGACCTGCTCAATCTGGTTTAAATCATTGGCATTCATCACAAGATCGCGTACAAACGTGTCATGCTGTACACTTCCCCGTACTTTCACCCACATGCCGTCTTTTAGCAATTCAAGCATTTTCACGTCTTCTTTATCGCGGGAGAACATCTTCACCGTGAGAGAATCCGTATAGTCCGAAACGTTAAAAGTGAGCAAATGGCGTCCACTGCGAAGCTCTTTTACTTCTACGTTAAATACGGTTCCTTGAATGACGATACGGCGTTCCTCATCTTGAATCTCGCAAATCGGGATCGGCGCATCTTTGATTTCATAGCCCATCATGAGCGTAGTGACAGCCTCTGCTTTATCAGACGATTTGCTATCTTGCGCAACAGCCGTCATCACAACTTCTACGAGAGCACGCTCTTCCTCTTTACGTTGCTCCTCAAAGGCCTTATAGGCGTCATCGCTTTCTTCCCCATGGAAAGTAAAGCGCATCGAGCAATCGGTAGCCTTCTGGAAAGCAGCCAAAAGCTCATTATCCGCTCGCTTACGCTTGGCAACCTCAACGGACATCTCCGTTGGCAGGTACACCTTGACCTCCTGTTGGTCAACTTGCTTACGCGCTTGACGCATCGTAACGGCCAAGGAGTTCAGAGTTGGCTCTAGCCCCGCCAGTAATACATCCCAATACTCTTCGACTACGTGATCGAGTGACGGCTTTTGTAGATAGCGAAATCGGGTATCTACTTTGGCTAGATGTGAAAATGTATGCGTCAATCGCTTGGTAAAAGCTGCATAAACATCCGCAGGTATCATTCTCGGGAGGGCAAAGTGAAAAACCCATTCTTTGTTTTGTTTATACAGCTCTAGCTTTTCAATCTGAGCATCAAGAAAAAATCGCTCCACCCATTCGTCAGGAACTTCCATTTGCTTGACCAATAGGGAGAAGCGATGTTTTTGCTCTTGTAAACGGTCCACGGTTTTCCCACCTTCCCTATAAGTGAGCGTTCAAACAAGAAAAAGAGGCACTCCCCATTAATCTAGGGGAGTACCCCGTAAAAATTCGACAAAATCCTTCTTATTCCTGCATGCAACTAGTTACCGAACAAGGCAGCTCCAGTTTGGTCAACACGAGATAAGAAGCCTTTTACTTCATCGACCAATTGATCCAGCTTCACATCATGTGCTTCACCGTTTTTGCGGATACGCACTTCCACGGTTCCTTCTTGTGCGGCTTTATCAGAAACCGTAATACGCAGAGGCAATCCAATCAAATCCGCGTCTTTAAACTTCACACCAGCACGCTCAGGACGATCGTCAAACAAAACTTCTACGCCAGCCTTGCGCAATGCTTCTGTAATTTGTTCACTAGCTTGACGTTGCTCTTCTACTTTAACATTGACCGGAATTACATGCACATGGAAAGGTGCAACAGATACTGGCCAAATGATACCATTTTCATCATTGTTCTGCTCAATCACTGCCGCAATCGTACGAGATACACCGATTCCGTAGCAACCCATGATCATTGGTTGACTGCGACCGTTCTCATCTAGGTACGTAGCACCCATCGCTGTGGAGTATTTCGTACCCAGCTTGAATACGTGACCGACTTCTACACCACGTGCAAACTTGATAACACCACCTGTACGAGGGCACTCGTCACCTTCTGTAATGTTACGTAAGTCAGCGTACTTGGAAACGGTGAAATCACGACCAGCAACTACGTGAGTCAGATGATAGTCCGTTTCATTGGCACCGACGACACCATCATAAACATCTTGAACAAAATTGTCCGCGATGATTTCCACTTTTTCAGGATCAATCCCAACTGGGCCAACAAACCCTGCAGGCGCTCCTGTTACCGAAACGATATCTGCTTCAGAAGCCAGTCCTACGATCGTCGCATCGTACAAGTTCTTCAGCTTCACTTCATTGATCTCATGATCACCGCGTACCAGCACCATAACCAGCTTGTCGTCTAGGCGATAAATAAGGCTCTTGATGATTTGCTTTGCTTCGATTTGCAGTGCTTGTACCAATTGGTCAATCGTTTTGGTGCCAGGCGTGTGCAATTTTTCGCGAGCTGGCGCTTCTGTTGCTGGCTTCGCCGATGGCTTGTACACGACTTCTGCCTTTTCCAAGTTGGCCGCATAATCGCCTTCTTCAGAATAAGCAATCGTGTCTTCCCCAATGTCGCACAACGCCATGAATTCGTAAGTGCCTTTTCCGCCGATTGCACCTGCATCCGCTTCTACTGCACGGAAGTTCAAGCCTACACGGGTAAAAATGTTTGTGTACGCATCATACATAGCCTGGAAGTTGCGATCCAGACCTTCCTGTGACGTATCGAAAGAGTAAGCATCCTTCATAATAAACTCGCGGCAACGAATCAAACCGAAGCGGGGACGCACTTCATCACGGAACTTGGTTTGAATTTGATAAAGGTTGATCGGGAGTTTTTTGTAAGAGTTAATCTCATCACGCACGAGACTCGTAATGACTTCTTCGTGGGTTGGACCCAAGGCAAAAGGACGATCATGACGATCACGCAGGCGAACGAGCTCGGGACCGTACACATCCCAGCGGCCCGTTTGATGCCAGAGCTCAGCTGGTTGCATCGCTGGCATCAACAGCTCTTGTCCCCCAGCATTGTTCATTTCTTCACGCACAATCGCTTGGATTTTGTGCAGGGAACGGAGCGCCAGGGGCAGGTACGTATAAATACCGGAAGCCAGTTGGCGGGCCATACCTGCGCGGAGCAGCAGCTTGTGGCTGGCAATCTCCGCGTCGGATGGCACTTCCCGCAGGGTAGGGATCAACATTTGACTTTGCTTCAACACGTGCGTGTCCTCCTTATGCCTTATCAGCAATCAACGTGCATTATCCTACAGTAGTAGGTTTTTGCTCGTTTACCATTTCGTTAATTTCTTTCATCAGCTCTTCAAACAACTCGGTTTCTTTTACTTTCCGAACAATTTCACCATTACGGAAAATTAAGCCCTCGCCATTTCCGCCGGCAACGCCTACATCTGCTTCACGAGCTTCACCTGGGCCATTTACCGCGCATCCCATTACCGCTACTTTTAACGGTACTTTCAGCGTGGAAATAGCATCCTCGACTTTTGTTGCCAAGCCGATCAGGTCAATTGCGCATCGACCGCAAGATGGGCATGCAATGACCACTGGATCGTTGTTCACGATATCCAAGCTGCGAAGGATTTGTTTTGCTACTTTAATTTCTTCAACAGGATCAGCCGTCAGGGATACACGGATGGTGTCACCGATTCCCATCGACAATACCGTTCCGATTCCAACGGAAGACTTAATGCTGCCAGAGAACTGTGTACCTGCTTCTGTTACACCGACGTGCAGCGGATAGTTACGTTTCTGTGCCATCAACGAATAGGTTTGGATCATCGTTGGAACATCGGAAGACTTCAAGGAAATGACGATGTTGTCGTAATTCAAGTCTTCCAGAATTTGCACGTGGTCGATTGCACTTTCTACGATCGCTTCCGGAGAAGGGTACCCGTATTTTTCCAAAAGCCTTCTCTCTACTGAACCGGAGTTGACTCCGATACGGATCGGAACATTGCGCTCACGGCACGCTTCCACTACGCGTTGCGTTTTTTCTTTTGAACCGATGTTTCCTGGGTTAATCCGAATTTTATCAATTCCGCTCTCCAGCGCAATCAATGCCAGCTTGTGGTCGAAATGAATGTCGGCAACGAGTGGCAATGGGGAGTGTTCTTTAATTTTTTTGATGGCACGGGCTGCATCCTCATTGATGACGGCCAAGCGAACAATTTGGCAACCGACATCGTGCAGTCTCTGAATCTCGGCCAGAGTTTTTTCTACATCACGCGTGTCTGCTGTCGTCATCGATTGGATGACTACGCTTTTTTGGCCCCCGATTTGCACTCCACCTACAAAAACCGGTTTCGTCTCCTCGCGCTTGAACATTTTGCACCATCCTTTTAGGTATGTCTGTTTTTCTTTCTATCGTGTTAGTACGTGATTAGGAGAACAATCGTTGCAGATCATTCCACGTCACTACCAAAATCAGCAACATCAAAAAGGCAAAGCCCAAGAAATGAACCATTCCTTCTTTATGCGGGTCAACAGGTCGACCACGCAGCGCCTCTACTCCCAAGAATGCGAGACGTCCGCCATCCAAAGCTGGCAGCGGCAACAGATTGAACAATCCAAGGTTAATGCTCAATACAGCAGCCCATTTCAACAGAATCGCCATGCCTTGTTGCGCAACCTCTCCAGTCATCTTGAAAATACCGACTGGACCACTCAAGTCCTTCAATCCGTATTCCCCAGTTACGAGCATTCCCAAGCTTTTCAGGATCATCACCGTAAAATCGTAAGTGTTGGTAGCACCGGATTTCAGAACTTCCCCTGGGGCAAACGTGGTTGCATTGGTTACCATAATTTTGCCCACGTTGTTTTCGTCTTTTCCTACTTTAACTGGCACAGTCATACGCTGTCCATTGCGCTCGTACTCAAAGGTTAACTGTTGGTCCGGCGCTTTGCTAATCTTCTCGACAACGTCTTTCCACGAGGATACAGGCTGACCCTGAATCGCGATCACCTTATCACCTGGCAATAATCCGGCTTGAGCAGCAGGTCCTCCCGGGATCACATTTCCCAGATAGCTGCCATTCGGTACGCCGTACAAGAAGCCGATCACGATAAACAAAACAAACGCCAGCAAAAAGTTGGCTGCAGGTCCTGCAAAAATCGCCCAAAAACGTTGTGAAACTGTCTTGCCTTTGAACTGTCTGTTCAGAGGGGCAATCTGTACTTCTTCTCCATCCTTGACCAGCTGAGCCTGTGGATGTACAGCAAATGTCTTCTGCTCTCCATCCACTTCAAGCACGATATTTAAATTTTGCTCCAGATCAAATTGTACGACTGTACCGGTGATCGCACGAGCGGAACCAGAACTTGGCCCATCGAGCAAAATATGTGTGACCTTTCCTAACGCATCCCGCTCCACGCTTACTTCCATGTGCGGTTTCAACATATCCATCTCCGGGTCTTCCCCCGCCATGCGAACGAGACCGCCGATGGGTAACAGGCGTAAGGTGTATTCCGTTTCTCCTCGCTTCACGCGAAAAATTTTTGGCCCCATTCCCAGTGCAAATTCACGACATAAGATCCCTGCCTTCTTGGCCAGAAGGAAGTGTCCTAGTTCGTGCACAAAGACAAGTACCCCAAATACAACTACAATCGCGAGAATTGATTCAACGGAATCCAGGTTGGGCAAAGGCAAGTGAACAGCCACCTTTCTGTCAAGTATCTAACACTCATATTCCTTAGCTGGAGACGAGCGCATAAGAGCGTGCCCACTCATCAGCTGCAAAAATATCTGCAAGCTCTGGACTCGCTACACCGGGGTGAGCTTCGCATGTTTTTCGGACGATCTTTTCAATGTCCAAAAAACGGATCGCTCCCTTCAAGAACCTATCAACTGCGACTTCATTGGCTGCATTCAGTACCGCAGTATGTGTACCTCCTGCCATGCCGCACTCATACGCTAATTTTAACAGTGGATAACGCTCATAATCCATGGCTGCAAAATGAAGCGTGGCGATCTTGACCAAATCGAGTGGTTCGGTAGGCAGTTCTTTTCTGATGGGATAGCTCATGGCGTACTGAATCGGAACCTTCATATCCGGCGTACCGAGTTGGGCCATAACCGCTCTGTCTTTGTATTCTACCATAGAGTGTATGATACTTTCATAATGCAATACGCATTCGATTTGCTCATAAGGTAAATCGAACAGCCAATGAGCCTCGATCACTTCAAAACCTTTGTTCATCATAGTAGCAGAATCGATCGTAATCTTAGCACCCATGCTCCAATTCGGATGAGCCAATGCCTGCTCTACTGTCACTTGCTGTAAATCCTCACGAGAGAGATGACGAAAGGAACCGCCTGAAGCGGTCAAAATGATCCGCGCCACATCTTCCTTGCGCTCACCTTGCAGACATTGGTAGACAGCTGAATGCTCGCTGTCTACCGGAATAATCGATACGCCTCTTTCTTTCGCTCGTTTCATGACAACAGGGCCAGCGCTCACCAGTGTCTCTTTGTTGGCCAGTCCAATTGTTTTTCCCGCCTCAATCGCAGCGAGTGTAGGTGCGACCCCTACACTGCCGACAACAGCGGTCATAACGAAATTGGCAGCTTCATGACGGGCAACCAGTTCCAATCCTTCTGCCCCGTAAACGATTTCTGGTTGCGACTTACCCGCCAATCTATCTCGCAGTTCAACGGCAGCCTTCTCATTTCCCACAGAAACGAGCTCGGGCTTGAATTTTTCCACCTGGCGTGTCAATAGATCGACGTTTGTTCCAGCAGCCATAGCCACCACCGAAAAATCCTCAGGATGCTGATCTACGACTTCAAGCGTGCTCGTTCCAACTGACCCCGTTGAACCTAAGAGCGCTATTTTTTTCACGGATTTCACCCTCTATATCTCTTTCTATATGCAAAAGGTTTTAGACAATACCTAATAGATGTAGAACCGGAAAGACGAGCAAAAAACTATCAAAGCGATCCAAAACGCCTCCGTGACCCGGAATGAGTTGTCCTGAATCTTTTACATGGAAATGTCTCTTGAATGCCGACTCAACCAAATCACCCAATTGCCCGACGATCCCCGCAACAAGTGCGATGGTCAATGCCTGATCAATCGCAAAATGTCCAAAGCTTGCATTGATGGAAAGAACAATCAAAACAGAAGCGACGAGACCTCCTAAGGCCCCTTCCACCGTCTTGTTTGGACTTATTTCCGGCCACAGCTTACGCTTACCTATTGCTTTTCCGACAAAATAGGCGCCCGAATCTGTCGACCAGATTCCCATAATGACCATGACCGTCAGCATGAATCCTTCAGGTAGGTTTCGGGTAGCGGCCATATAAGTAAAACCGTAGCCTATGTATAACGCCCCCACCAACGTAAGGGCGACGTGTTCAATGTGAAACTGATTTTTCCGCAAAACGGAGTAAATCAACAAAAGCAGGATGACGGGCAGCATCAGATCCGGCATGCTGATACTGAGCCAATCCGAAAATAATAGAGACGGCCACAAAATGCTTAACATCAATACATATCCGAGCAATCCTGCCAAATAAAATGACTGAATGCCAGCCATTCTCATAAATTCATAATAGCCAATGACAGCCAGTAAAAACACCAATAGTGAGTACCAAACTCCACCAGCATACATCAATAATAGAAAAGCAGCCCCACCTATCAGGCCTGTTATTATACGTTGCTTCAACTGATTCCACCTCTCGGCTATACCGCCCCGTAGCGACGAGCTCGGCCTTGGTATTCCACGATTGCCTGATAAAAATGTTCACGGGTAAAATCAGGCCATAGCACGTCCGTAAACCATAATTCTGTATATGCTAATTGCCATAGCATAAAGTTACTCAAGCGAATCTCTCCACTTGTGCGAATCAAGAGGTCTGGATCGGGAATTTCGCTTGTATACAGGTAGCTCGATATCAATTCTTCAGTCAGTTGTTCTGGTTGAAGCTCACCTGCTTTTACTTGTGCTGCCATTACTGAAAATGCTTTCGCAAGCTCATCTCGCCCGCCGTAATTCAGGGCAAAATTCAATTGAAGACCGCTATTGTCCTTCGTTTTCTCTTCTGCTTCCAGCAGTGCTTTCAGCGTATGAGAAGGCAGCTCGTTTTTACTGCCCAGCATGCGTATGCGGACACCACGTTCTATTAATTCATCCAATTCTGTCGACAAAAATTCCTGCGGAAGTTTCATGAGAAAATCCACTTCATCGCGTGGTCGCTTCCAGTTTTCGGTAGAGAACGCGTACATCGTCATATAGCGCACGCCGATCTCGTCTGCAGCCTTGACGACTTCTTTTACTGCTTTCATTCCTGCACGGTGCCCGGCAACCCGGGGTAAACTGCGCTTATTGGCCCAACGACCGTTACCATCCATAATAATCGCCACATGCTCCGGAATCTTACCGGAACGATCCAACTCGGCTGGCTCCGATTGCTTTTCTTTGCGGCCCCATTTGCGCGCCAGATGTTCTAACATAAAGTGTTCCCCCGTAATGAGAGATATAGACGTACATCCCCCTCAAACGAGGGGGATTACCATTACCTATACTTCCAAAATGTCTTTCTCTTTGTCCTTAACGATCTTATCAACTTCGGCGATGAATTTATCCGTCGTTTTTTGTATAGTTTCTTGATGACGACGGGAATCGTCCTCAGAAATGGTAGCAGCTTTTTCAAGCTTTTTGATTTCATCGTTTGCATCACGACGGATGTTACGGATCGCTACCTTTGCTTCTTCTCCACCTTTTCCTGCCAGCTTCACGAGGTCTTTACGACGCTCTTCTGTGAGTGGAGGTATGATCAGGCGGATAATCACGCCATCGTTGGATGGAGAAATGCCCAAATCCGATTGTTGCAGCGCACGGTCAATTTCTTTAAGCGCTGTTTTATCCCAAGGCTGGATAGTCAGCATACGCGGCTCTGGTACGCTGATGTTTGCCAATTGGCTAATCGGCGTTGGAGTGCCGTAGTAGTCTACTGTAACACGATCCAGCATCGCTGGGTTCGCACGACCTGCACGCAGGCTGGACAGATCTCTTTTCAAAGCATTGATCGCTTTATTCATGCGATCTTCCATGTCTTTTAGCACAGTTTGAGGCATAATTATTCCCCTTTCACTAGAGTACCGATTTTGTCGCCCATTACTGCCCGACGAATATTGCCTTCTTCAGAAATGTTAAAGACGATCAACGGAATACTGTTATCCATGCACAAGCTGGACGCTGTTGAATCCATGACACCTAAACCTTTATTCAGTACTTCCAGGAATGTCAACTGGTCGTACTTCTTGGCGTTCGGATCAAGGCTTGGGTCTGCAGAGTACACACCGTCTACCTTGTTTTTCGCCATCAGGATTACTTCAGCTTCAATCTCCGCTGCACGCAGAGCAGCAGTCGTATCCGTTGAAAAGTATGGGTTACCAGTACCGGCAGCGAAGATAACCACGCGCATTTTTTCCAAATGACGAATGGCACGACGGCGTATGTATGGTTCTGCTACCTGTCTCATCTCAATCGAGGTTTGAACACGAGTCGGGACGTTCACTTTTTCTAACCCATCCTGCAAGGCGAGTGAGTTCATAATTGTGGCCAGCATCCCCATGTAATCGGCTGTTGCCCGATCCATTCCTTTAGAGCTGCCGGAAAGTCCACGCCAGATGTTACCTCCTCCGACGACTACTGCGACTTGTACACCCAATTCTACGATTTCCTTGATCTGGTTAGCGACGGAGAAAATAACCTTTGGGTCAATACCATACCCTAAGTCCCCCGCCAAAGCTTCCCCACTCAACTTTAACACAACCCGTTTATAGGCAGGAAGTGGCATGTGAAACGGCCTCCATTCATGAATCATTCTCTGTGCCCAGTCTTCATTCCTTCTAATTGGGAACAGGTACACATTGCTCTTTACATGCAGAGAGTTTCACACAAAGTGAAACTCTCGCTTTGAAAATAGGGAACACGAAGGTGTTCCCTATAACCTTTATTATTGCTTATTAACTTGAGCCATTACTTCAGCTGCGAAGTCTTCTTGTTTTTTCTCGATACCTTCGCCTACTTGGAAGCGAGCGAATTCTTTCAAGGTAGCGCCTGCTTCTTTCAACAGAACAGCTACTTTCTTGTCAGTATCTTTTACGAATGGTTGCTCAACCAGTACGTATTCTTCGAAGAATTTGGAGAGGCGGCCTTCTACCATTTTCTCAACGATGTTAGCAGGTTTGCCTTCAGCCAGCGCTTGGTTTTTCAGAACTTCACGCTCGCGCTCGATCTCATCAGCGGAAACTTCATCACGGTTAGCAAAACGAGGGTTAGACGCTGCTGCGTGCATGCCCAGGTCGCGAGCCAGTGTTTCGTCTTGTGTACCTTCCAAAGTAACCAGAACGCCGATGCGGCCACCCATGTGCAGGTAAGCACCGAAAACGCCGTTGTCTGTTTTCTCGGAGAGTGCAAAACGACGGAAGGAGATGTTTTCTCCGATAGTCGCGATTTTCTCGTTGATTACATGAGCCAAAGTCTCGCCAGCACCTTTGAAAGGTTGCTCCAGAGCTTCTTCAACAGATGCAGGACGTTGGGATACAACGTGCTCAGCGATGTCTTTCACAAGTGTTTGGAACTCAGGGTTTTTACCAACGAAGTCAGTTTCGCAGTTTACTTCTACAACTGCTGCTACGTTTCCAGCAACCGCTGTCGCAGTCAAACCTTCAGCTGCAATACGTCCGGATTTTTTCGCCGCTTTCGCTACACCGCGCTCACGGAGCAAGTCAATTGCTTTTTCCATGTCGCCTGCTGTTTCTTCCAGCGCGCGTTTGCAATCCATCATACCTGCGCCTGTACGCTCGCGCAGTTCTTTAACCGCTTGTGCACTAATTGCCATTGAGTGAAACCTCCTCGAAAAGTTACGATCCTATTATAATCGAAAAGCAAGTCGCCTGTTAACCTCGGCGACGCTATTCAGCAAAAAAGGATGGACGGGGGTTCTGACACCCTCAGTCCACCCTTTAACACACATGCTTACGCAGTTGTTGTTGCTTGTTGCTCTGTACCTTGATTTCCTTCCAGGAGAGCGTCTGCCATTTTAGCAGTGAGCAATTTCACAGCGCGAATTGCGTCATCGTTACCTGGGATCACATAATCGATTTCATCTGGATCGCAGTTAGTATCTACGATCGCTACGATTGGGATACCCAATTTACGAGCTTCTGCTACAGCGATGCGCTCTTTACGAGGATCGATGACAAACAGAGCGTCAGGCAGTTTATCCATGTGAGCGATACCGCCCAAGAATTTTTCCAGACGATCCATTTCTTTGCGCAAAACGATAACTTCTTTCTTAGGCAATACTGCGAAAGTACCATCGTTTTCCATACGTTTCAGCTCAGCCAAGCGAGCAGTACGTTTTTTGATGGTTGTGAAGTTTGTCAGAGTACCACCCAACCAACGTTGGTTGATGAAGTAGTGACCTGTGCGTTCTGCTTCTTCTTTAACGGATTCTTGTGCCTGCTTCTTCGTACCAACGAAGAGGATTTTTCCGCCATCTTGAGCGAGTTCACGCACGAAGTTGTACGCTTCCTCTACTTTTTTAACGGTTTTTTGCAGGTCGATAATGTAGATTCCGTTACGTTCGGTGAAGATATAGCGAGCCATTTTCGGGTTCCAACGACGAGTTTGGTGACCGAAGTGTACACCAGCCTCGAGCAATTGTTTCATCGAAATTACTGCCATATTTCACACCTCCTTCAAAAATGGTTTTTGTGATGCCTACCTCCGCCTCACCGCATGTTCCAAGCAATTCTGCCATTGGCAGCACCGTTGCTGGAATTGGTGGACGTGCGATTTCAACACCGTAAATGAATATATCATATGAGAGTTTCAATTGCAACAAACGAATTCCATTTATTTCGTAAAAAAAAGTTTTGACCCTTCTTGCCTGACGACAAATGGACACATTTGGTTACATTGAAAAAACCGCCTATTTTTTAGGCGGAGTTGTTATCAACTTGACGATATCTGCTTCCTTAGCGGCGGTCGACACTTCATAGGTACCGACACGAATACGATTTAGCTTGTCGCTCGCACGTAGCTGTGCCACAAATTGATTGTCAGCAGGAAGGATTCCTTCCTTAACTAGAATCTGCGCTACATCCTCTGCAGTTGCTTTGTAAGGAACGGTGAAAGATACCTTCTTTTCTGCTACTGGTGCTTCCACTGTCGGAGCTGTAGGTGGCAGCGCATTGGGTGACGTTGGTGTCTGCGTATTCGGTGCGGTTGGAGTAGGGTGACCGTCCTTACTCGGATTGGTTGGCGGAATCGCCTTTTGCTCTGATGAAGCTGCAGGCGTCGTAGGCTGTACAGTTGGCGTCTGCGGTTGCTTTGTCACAGGCGCCACTGTTTGACCTACCTTTGGCGTAACTGGCGCCTTAGGCACTCCAGGAGCTGGCTGTACGTTCACTTTCTTTTCTTCCTGCCACTGTTTGTATTCTTCTGCTGTAAGCACGACCATTTCCAGCTCTTGTGCAGCTACTTTCATTTGATCGACAGTCATGGCTGGGGTTTGCGCAGTCTGCTTAGGCGCTAACATTCCGATTATGGAGGTAGCCACAATCAGTCCTGCTCCAAATCCAAATAAGAGCTCTTGTTTACGCATCGGCAAGACCTCGCTCATGCCTGTCAGCCAAGGAAAAGATCAAATCGATTTCTCCTCTGCCGGCACCGAGTCGTTTTGCAATCTCATCCCGAGACAACCCTTCTTTACTCAGCTCAAAGGCACGGCGATAACGTTCTCGTAGTGCCAGCATATCCACCTCTTGAACTTGAGGTGCTGGTTCTATCCGATTCGTTTCCTTTGGAGCTTCCTGCTTATGAGTTTCACTCTTTTGCCATTGTTCTTCCATATTGTCTAATCGCTTACGCAAACTAGCGATATCCTCGAGAAGATCCGCTCTCATTTCCTGCCATTCTGCGGCAAGAAGATTGGTTTCTTGCTTTACCTGTTTTTGAAGACGCTGCACGCTTTTTTCGAGCTCGTCCTTGTCCGTCGTGCGTTGTGTCGGTATTGAGGAAAAGGAGTCAACAGGCTGCTTCTTTTTAATGACAAAAGCAAGAAGCATGCTGATCATTCCTGCTCCAATCAGGATGGGATACACTACGTCCATGTTGTCCACCTTTATTTCTGGCTTGATCTTCGTTTATAAAGAAATATCTATAATACGCCCACGCAATGGATCTCTCATGAGATCAGCATTCGTAGATACACCTTCGCTCGATTCGGACATTTGACTTCCAGCGGATTCTTTTTTGTCCTGATGTTCTTGCTGTCCTTGCTTTTTTTCTCGTTCGCGTATCTGGTTCTTTTGTGACTGCTCAAGATCGCTCGGGCGCTGGCGCATATGTTCATCCAGGTCTCTTCGCTGATCAATCATTGATTGTTGTTCATGCATGGTTCGTTGTTGCTGATGCTCCTGAATTCGGCTGACTTCTAGCGTTCGTGGTATTGCCACCTGCAATTCAACCGCTTTCAAACTCATATGGCCCCAACTCCCTTTGTCACACTAAGTATGTTAGCATCCTGGATTAGATAAGAGTTGCTGTGCTAATTTCACCGTCCAGCACAATAAATCGCGTTCTTGCATACTCGTGCTTGATAAAGTGCACCAGCTTTCCAAACGTCATTTTGATTCCTGGATACATCACATGATATGCCTCAATAGCTGCTGGTCCTTCCCCTTTCAGCTCGAGTTCAATATCATTTCTGCGTGCTTCCAATTCCTTGCTTTCTTTTTCCAGAACCAAACGAGTATTGGTTAGCTTGATTTGCATGAGACGTTTGTCTGCTGGAAGTTCTTTGCTGACTTGAAGGATCTGATTCATAACGCCTAGGCCTTGATCTGTTTTGCGTAAATTTTCATACACATTTTGTAGTTCTTTTTGAATGTTCGCCAGTTCTTGTCTTAATTCCGGTTTTACTCCTACTTCGAGTATCGTAGGAGTGGCGCTGCTGTTCCCAAATACTCGAGCCGCAATCTTTTCCCCAGCTTGCAGCACACCGCCAATGATGAAGCCTTTTGCCCCTTTGCAAATGATTTGCTTTCCAGCTCGTACGGTTGAGAACATGATGCTTTGTGAAACAATCACTTGATTGCCAGCCGTTACATTGGCGTTTTGGATAAAGGATGTCCGGACATCTTTCCCCGCAACAATGCAGCCTTTGTCCTGGGCAACTATTCCGCTTTTGATTTCAATGGAGCCTTCCGCGTACAACTCAGCCCCTTCTACACTGCCAAGTACGCGTATATCTCCTGATGACTTTACGCGAAAGCCATTCAATACGTTCCCGCGAATGACCACCGTTCCCACAAAATCAATATTGCCAACACCAAAATCAACATCCCCGTTTACTTCAAATACGGGAAACACGTTCATTTTTGCCTGTTCCGTAAAGGAGACTTGCCCGTCAATAGCGGCGTATAGCATCGTCCGCTCTTGATTGAGCACAACATTTTTCCCAGGCTTTATGTTTATTTCCTTGCCGGCTTTGGGAGCGATGGGCTCTCCGGTAACTGCTGTGCCTGGTTGTCCCTGGCTTGCTGATATTTTACGTGCCAAGAGTTGCCCTTTTGCCACATTAGGGATTGTCGTCACATTATAAAAATCAACTCGACCATCCTCTAGCTCTTTTGGACCTTCCCCTTCATTAATAGATGCCAAATAAGGGTACTCGATAGTCGCATCGGTTCCAGCCACAGGTGCAATCCCCTGAGCAACCTTTACTCTCGCATTTGCATACTTCGCAGGTAAGGTACACAAGTTTTGTACTACATCATCGAGAATTCCATACTTCACATTGCTTGCTTGTAATGCTTTGTATACATCTGTTTCCAAGACGACAATTTCTTCGATATCTTGTTCGTCCATTCGGAGAAGTACTTCGGCCTCCAATTTATCGGCTGAAATTTTTACTTCTATTTTATATTTCCCGATCCCTTCCATCATTCTACCCCTCTCAAGCTTGGGTAATGTCCCCTTACATCAATTGCGATTTCCATCTGGACAACGCAGAACGAAGTCGGAAAAGAGCTTTGGAGTGCAACTGGGATATTCTTGAAGGTGACAAGCTCATGATTTCCGCAATTTCTGATAAGGTCATTTCTTCAAAATAAAACAAGGAGACAACCAATCGTTCCTTTTCAGGCAATTTGTCGATGACCGTTACAAGAACCTCTTTTAAGCTGGATACTTCCGCCACATTATCAGGGCGAGGTGTGAGCTCGTCGATGATATACGAATGTCTTGCTGTTTTTTGTTCGTCTTCATCCCCTACTGCCTCATCGATAGAAACTATGCTGGCAAGTGAGGTTTCCAAGAAAACCTGTTGAAGCTCCTTTTTGCTTATTCCCAGATAATCAGACACTTCTTGATCGGTTGGCATTCGCAGCATTTGCTGTTCCAAGGTGGTGTATGCTTCTTCGATTTTTTTGGCCTTGTCTCGAACAGTACGAGGGATCCAGTCGTTCTCACGTAGTCCATCGATCATCGCACCACGAATCCGCCACATGGCGTACGTCTCAAATTGGAGACCCCGGGTATGATCGAATTTAGCCAAAGCGTCCAATAGCCCAAAGCGCCCATAACTAATCAAGTCATCCTTGTCCACATTTGCTGGCAGATTAATCGCCAACCGATTTGCCACCTTATCGACCAGTGGCAAAAACCGCGTGACCAAGTCAACCTCCGCCTCGCGACTTCCCTCTTGCTTCCACATGACCCATTTATCGAACTCTTTTGCTTTTTCTTGACTGGTTAGCCGTGCCACGAATAGTCACCAACCTTTACTCATCTGATAAGCGCCTAACGACCTCTGCAACGGTGGCTGGATCCTCAGTAGGATGAATCCTTTCCATCTTGTTGATTGAGAGTGGTGCAAATGTTTGATCTTCCTGTTCCAATTGTTGTCCAATTTCCAGAACGACTCCACCTTCTGCTAGAGGAGAGCTTGTCCCCTCTAGCGTGTCCGTAACCATTGGTGGAGTAGATGACTGAATGAACGTTGCGAGCAGCCAACGAATTGGAAAAGCTGCGAGGAAGAATAGGACAAATGCGATACCTGCTCTCTCCAGTGATACGAGCCAGACATTACTCGCCACAGCCGTACCCAGCGTCACAAGAAATGCGAGCATTCCTAATCCAAAATTAATCCAAATGGTTCCTAACATTTGTTATACTTCCTTCACACCTTGATTTACGGTCCTGATTTGAAGAATGCCGTTTGTGGCATCTAACTCGATTGTCCGACCGCAGTTTCCCCCTGTATCTTCTGCCACGATCTTTATATGAGCATCCTTCAATGCAAGTTTGCACGCCTCTACGTTCCGAGGCCCAATCCGCATGGTGTCATTATTCCCTAAAAACGCGAACATTTGTGCGCCACCAGCCAATTTCGCAACTGTGTGTCTGGTCTCCGCGCCAGCCTTCACCATCAACTGAATCAGATGAGGAATTGCTGTATCCGCATACTTGCCTATCGTTAGCTCCCCGCTTTTAGCCAAAGACGATTCCGGAAGCATAACATGTGCCATACCTGCAATTTTATGGATATGATCGTAGAGCACTACCCCTACGCAAGAACCTAAACCGGTAGTACGCAGCTTACTCGGCGGCTTTGCCACACCAAGATCAGCCATCCCTATCTTAATAATCTCCATCGAACGGAACCCCTAATGAACGAAATAGTATTGGGAGCGATTCAGGATCAGGAATTAAGAAAAAGTTCCCTTTTACTTGATCATTGCCTTCGAAAAAAGCGGTGTCAATCGTGAGGGCAAAGTCACCCGCTTGACCCAACGCTATTAATCCATAACTTAGAATAGCTCCAGCCATATCCACAGCGAGTGCAGGTACTGACGGCTGTAAATTTAATTGTGTAAAATCAGCTAACGATGATAGATAAGAACCTGTTAAGATGTTGCCAATCTCGTGCAGCGCTGAGATCTCCAGCTCTTCCCACTCGTACACATCTTTATTAATTCCCGTAATTTGTTCGAGCAGGTGCTTGGCAGAATCCAAATCAAGGATGAAAAACATGTTCCCTGGACAATCGCCTTCAACCCGGAGGAAGACGGTCACTACTACAGTTTCCGCTCCTCCTACACAATCTGCAACTTCGTCGAAGGGGATAATCTTTACTTGTGGAACTTTCATATCGATTTCTTTTTGTATGAGCTTGGAGAGAGCCGTGGCAGCGTGACCAGCACCGATATTCCCGATTTCCCGTAAAACGTCAAATTGGAAATCCCCAAACTTCGTAAAATCGCCCATTTTACTTACCCCTCAATTGCGTCCAACTGCTTGATTTCCTCATTGCTCAATACTTTATCGAGGTTTAAGAGGATTAACAGTCGTTTATCCAGCTTAGCGACGCCTCGCAAATAAGCAGCTTCCACTCCTCCAACAACCTCTGGAGGCGGTTCAATCGCATCAACTGGTATATCAATTACATCGTTAGCAGCATCTACAATGAGACCCACTTCCAACTCACCTACGGCCACGATAATGATTCGAGTCGCTTCGGAATAGACGCTTTCTTCAAGACTGAAGCGATTGCGCAGGTCAATAATCGGTGTCACAACGCCACGCAGATTAATAACCCCTTTGACGAAACTAGGCGTTCGAGGAACTCTTGTGATGTGCTCCAGCTTTTCAATGGATTTTACTTGATGAACCTCTACGCCATACTCTTCGTCCTTCAATCGAAAGACAATCACTTTGACTTCGCTAATGACTTCTTTTTGATCGAGCATGTGGCTGCCCCTCCTTCTACTTAATCAGTGAGTTACAATCTATGATGAGCGCGACCTGACCGTCTCCCAGGATCGTTGCACCTGAAATGGCAAATACATTAACCAGATATTTGCCCAGAGATTTTAGAACAATCTCTTGTTGACCGATGAACGAATCGACGACAAGGCCTGCCATTTTCTCACCTTTACGTACGATGACGACTGCCACTTCATCTTCCATTGTTTCCCCATTATCAGGCACTTGGAAAATGTCCTGTAGCGAAACGAGCGGAACTACACGTCCCCGGAAGTCGATCACTTTCTGGCGGTGAGCCATCATGATTTGATCTTTTTTAAATACAGCCGTCTCAATAATGGAGCTGAGTGGGACAGCATACTTCTCATCTTTCACTTGTACCAGCATCGCGGAAATGATAGAGAGCGTAAGTGGCAATTGAATGAGGAAAGTCGTGCCTTGGCCGCGCACAGAATCTACACTGACACTTCCACCCAACGACTCAATTTTGGACTTAACGACATCCAGTCCAACACCACGACCGGAAATATCAGAAACAACTTCCGCTGTACTAAAGCCTGCTGCAAATAGCAACTCGTGGATTTGCTTGTCGCTCATGCTGTCTGCATTGGCAGGATTGACAATGCCTCTCTCAAGTGCTTTTTTGAGAACTTTATCCTTATTGATTCCAGCACCGTCATCTTTTACTTCAATAAATACATGGTTCCCACTGTGGAAAGCGCGGAGCTCGATTTTTCCTTCCTCTGGCTTACCCGCCTTTTTCCGATCTGCTGGAGACTCAATTCCGTGGTCAAGCGAGTTACGCAACAAGTGATTGAGTGGGTCCCCGATTTCGTCAATGACAGTACGGTCCAATTCTGTCTCCGCACCAATAATCTCCAGATTCACTTTTTTATTCAGATCTTTTTGCAGGTCGCGAATCATACGTGGGAAACGATTGAATACTTGCTCCACCGGAACCATGCGCATGGTCAGAATGATGTTTTGCAAATCGCCACTAATCCGGCTCATGTGCTCCACGGTTTCTTGCAGTTCATTCTTTCCGATCTCGCGTGCCAACTGCTCCAAACGACCACGGTCAATGACTAATTCGCTAAACAGATTCATCAAGATATCCAAGCGTTCGATATCCACACGAATTGTTTTTCCACCAGCCGTCGCCTTCTTCACAGGTGCTTGAGAAGCTTCTGCTGCTCCTTTTTCAGCTGGCGCTGGCGTCTGTTGCACTACGGGAGCAGGTGGAGCTTCACTCTTCAATTGAATCGTTTCGATTGTTACATCTTGGATTTCCGAAATGTTAAGAATCGTAGTACGTACTTTTTCAATTGATTGCTCCGTCACATAGGCGATTTCAAACGATTGTTCAAATCGCTCATTCTCGATATCTTCAACAGCCGGCTTCGTCTTGATCACTTCACCCATGGATTCCAATTGATCAAAAACCATGTAAGAGCGAGCAGCCTTGAGCAAGCAGTTTTCATTTAATGTCACTTTGATCCACAAAACGTTGTTTCCGAGTTCCTGCGATTGCTTCAGGACCATCATTGCATAATCATCCAGCTCATGATCTTCAGCAGGCGTGCTTTCCTCTTGCGGTGCTTCCACTTCCATCGTAGCTGCTGCTACTTCCTGCTCGGCTGAAAAGTCTCCAGCTACAATCGCCCGCAGCTTCTTTACAATAGTGGAAACATCTGCTGAACCGTCTCCACCTTCCGTGATATCGATGACCATGCCTTCAATCAAATCTACGCTCTGAAAAATAGCGTCCATAATATCACTGGTAATCGTTAACTTTTGATTGCGAATCAGGTCAAGTACATTTTCCGCTTCGTGAGTCAAACTCGCCATGTCTTCAAAGCCCATGGTCGCCGACATCCCCTTCAATGTATGAGCGGAACGAAAAATCTCTTTGACGTGGCCAATATTACCCGGATCACTTTCCAAGAGTAACAAGTTGGCGTTGATTGCCTGTAGGTGTTCCTTTGACTCCTCAATAAACATGTCCAAATACTGATTCATATCCATCGGTGATCCACCTCCCAAAAATCAGTGCAAGAGCTTGCACAACAGCTCCGGAATCTTTTCTAATGGGGCCACGTTGTCTGCCAAGCCTGCTTGAATCGCTGCTCGTGGCATTCCGTATACGACACAACTCGACTCATCTTCGATAATACTTGTGACAACGCCAAGCTCCTTCATGCGTTTTAGCCCTTTAGTCCCATCATTTCCCATGCCTGTCATGATGATTGCCCATTTGTCTACATTTGTCAATTGACTGACTGATTCAAACAGGATATCGACAGACGGTCTGTGACCGCCTCGTGGCTCCTCTTGGTGTAAATAGGCCTGTAGTCTCCCATTTACTTGACGAACTTCGAAATGGAAGCCTCCTGGAGCGATGTACGCTGTACCATTTTCCAAATATTCGCCATCGACAACCTCGGTTACTCGAATTTGGCATAGCGAGTCTAGCCGATTTGCTAACGATTTTGTGAAACCTGCTGGCATATGCTGAACGATGGCAATTGGTGCCGGAAAGTTCGCCGGAATTGCAGTCAGTACACTCTGCAATGCTTTAGGACCACCCGTGGAAGTACCTAAAACCACCAGTCTTGCCTTTCCGCCCACTTGTGACCGCATCACGGCAGGCGGGCTCGGTATTTTCGTACGTATTACTGGAGCTGCCGGTGCAACAGGTGTAGCTTTTGATTCGGAAGATACCGGTTTGACTACGCGAGGCATCTGCTTTCTCAAACGTACTTTCGATGCTGCCGCAGCCTTCACACGCTCGATAAGACGATCGCCCACTTTGTGGATGTCGAGAGAAATTGGACCAGAAGGCTTCGTTACAAAGTCAAACGCACCTAGCTCCAACGCATGAATCGTAGCTTCGGCCCCTTCTTTTGTCAGACTGCTCAACATGACGATCGGAACCGGGTACTCATTCATCAGCTTTTCAAGCGCGTCCAAACCGTTCATAACCGGCATTTCAATGTCGAGTGTGAGGACATCCGGAGCCAGTTTTTTACATTTTTCAATACATTCGAGACCATTCTTGGCTCGATCAATCACTTCAATCTCAGGATCAGTAGATAAAATGTCCGAAATCACTTTACGCATGAATGCAGAATCGTCTGTGACGAGGACGCGGATTTTACTCATTCGAATGTCGCTCCCTTCCTACTTTTATGTCTCATCGTATGAAGTGCCTCAACTTCGCAAGAAAACCTTTGAGACCACTGACAGAAGCATCTGAAGTATCCGGACGATCCAAATACCGCTCTACCAGATTTCGTATGCTTCTCGCGGCTTGCGATTGTGGATATGTAAGTAGAAAAGGACGCTGCAGTTTAACAGCTTTTGAAACATAAGGATCATCCGAAACATATCCAAGTGACTGAATATCCATATTCAGAAAGCGTTTGGAAACCATCGCAAGCTTGTCCGCCGTCATTTTTCCTTCTTTCTCCGATGACGCTCTGTTTATCACCAAGCGAATGGAGACAGCGGGATTACGTGCGTGTAGCATCTTGATGACTGCATATGCATCCGTTATCGCTGGTGGTTCGGGAGTGGTAACGAGGATGACCTCGTCTGAGGAGAGCATGAATCGCATGGATTCCTTTGAAAAACCTGCTCCCGTATCAAAAATGATTGTGTCGGCATAGCCTTGCAGCGGGTCCAGATGGGAGAATAAGCGATCTAGCTTCTCATCATCTAACTGCATGATCTGCGTAAATCCAGAACCACCCGCGATGAATTCCAAGCCTCCTGGCCCGTGCTCGATAATGTCCCAAACAGTCGTATCTGGCTCTAACAAATGAAACAGATGCTTTTTTGGAGTAATTCCCATTAATACATCCAGATTTGCCAGACCCAGATCCAAGTCAAACAAAACCGCCCTATGACCCTTCTCACTCAAACCAAGTCCAAAATTCAAGCTAAAATTGGACTTGCCGACACCACCTTTTCCACTCGTCACTGTCACCAGTCTAGTTGGTCGTGTCTTCTTGTTTTGTAGCATCCGCTCACGGAGTTGCTCTGCTTGGTCACGCATCTGTTTACTCTCCCATAATCATCGTTGAAACCAGCTCGGGTGTAGCTACAACGATATCATCTGGTACATTTTGACCTGTCGTTACATAGGAGAGCTGTAGATTCATCTCCTGACAAACATTCAACATCGTGCCAAAGCTGTTCGTTTCATCCGCTTTTGTAAAAATGACTTGCTTCACTTGAACTTCCGCAAAGTTTTGGACGATCGCTTTCATATCGTTGAATTTGGAGCTCAAGCTAAGTACTAGGTAGTTTACGCTGTCTTTTCCATGCTCCAGCAATTCACGAATGCCTTCCACATACTCATCGTTGCGAAAATTTCGTCCAGCCGTATCTACAAAAATGAGGTCACAATCACTTAAGCGTTCCATCGCAGCCGCCATTTCTTTCGGAGAAAAGACAACCTCCAGCGGGACATTTAAAATGTTTGCGTACGTCTTCAATTGTTCTACTGCTGCCATTCGATACGTATCAGCCGTGATAAAGCCGATTTTTCGCTTTTCCTTCAACATGCTGTTCGCTGCAAGCTTCGCAATGGTCGTTGTTTTTCCAACCCCTGTCGGACCGAAAAAGAAAGCATACCGCACATTCTTACCCAGCTTTGGCGAAGAGGCTGTATATGGTTCGATCATGGAAGTGATAATCGTTCGGCATACTGCAAACGCTTCTTCCTCCGTCCACTTTTCACCCGGTGGCGACATTTCCATTACTTTTCGAATGATTTCCGCAGTTATCTCTTCAGTCACTTCTTGCTTCATTAACTTTGCACGAATAGACTGTATCGCCGGAGGAAGTTGTTCACTTAAGTCATGCACCAACAGCTTTTGAAACATTTGACGCATATCTCGCATTTCAGTGGCAATCGCGTCATGATTGCTTGTGGGTAAAGCTCTTTCTTGGGATGTCATGCCAGGAGCTTGCTGCTCAGTTCGCTCTCCTTGCTTCTGTACAGCTCTCGTATCTGGGATCTCTTCTTTTGGAGGCGTCGCAACCGCGGTTTGTGTCATCGCGGCTACGACCTCCTCCCTACCTGTTGATTCAACTTGTTGATTCTCCGTTGTTTTTGTCACAGTCGGTTTTCGATACGCTTGAGCAGCCGTGTACGTACCTGTCTGCGATTTGGGCAAAACGTTGTTGGTTCGATGTTCAGCTGCTACTGTGGGATTTTCTCGCTCGGATGCCTTTTCATCGACAGCAGCGATTACTTCGATTCGTTGTTTGCCAAACATCCCGAACAATCCACCTGATTTGATCGGCTTGGAATTAAGAAGCACTGCATCCATTCCTAAGTCCGTCCTGATTTTTTCCATTGCTTCTGGCATCGAATCGACAATGTAACGTTTTACCCTCACGAAATGTTCACCATCCCTACGCTTTGCACTTCAACATGTGGTTCGAGCTCGCTGTACGACAAAACGGGAACGTCTGGCATCATGCGATCTACTAATTGACGCAAGTACATTCGAACCGCTGGTGATGAAAGAATGATCGGCTGTTGACCCGAGTTGATCATTTTGCTCACTTCAGTCGACATGTTTTGGAAAATTCGCTGAGACGTTTCCGGATCCATCGCCAGATAGCTTCCTTGCTCAGACTGTTCCACACGTTCAGAGATTGCTTTTTCCAATCCTGCTCCAGCTGTAAGCACGCGAAGTGGTTGTCCTGGCTCCGTAAATTGGAGTGTGATCTGTCTCGCCATCGCCTGTCTTACATATTCTGTCAGCACATCTGGATCTTTTGTATACAAGGCATGATCCGCAAGTGCTTCAAGGATAACGTGAAGATTTCGAACAGACACTTTTTCACGCAACAGCTTTTGCAATACTTTTTGTACGTCCCCAATGGCGAGCAGACTTGGAATCAGCTCGTCTACGAGAACTGGTGCTGTCTCCCGTACATTGTCGATCAGGGCCCTTGTTTCCTGGCGACCTAACAATTCGTGGGCATGTCGCTTGATGACCTCTGTCAGATGTGTAGCCACAACAGATGGTGGATCGACAACTGTATAGCCAGACAGCTCAGCAATCTCCTTATTCTCTTCTGTTACCCATAATGCGGGCAATCCAAACGCAGGTTCTACGGTTTCTATCCCTACAATGGAATCATCTTCGATCCCCGGGCTCATCGCCAGATAGTGATCTAGCATGATTTCCCCTTTTGCGACCTGGTTGCCTTTTATTTTGATCATATATTCATTCGGTCGAAGCTGGATGTTGTCACGTATACGAATGACCGGAACAACGATCCCCATCTCGAGTGCGATTTGTCTTCGAATCATGATGACTCGATCTAACAGATCCCCTCCCTGCTTCACATCGGCAAGCGGGATTAAGCCATAACCGAACTCGAATTCGATGGGATCGACCTGTAACAGGTTCACGACGCTTTCTGGACTGCGTACTTCTTCCATCTGCTGCTCTTCCACCTTGTCGGCCGATTCCTGTATTTGCATCTTTTGATTCTTCTCCATTTTCCAAGCAGCAAATGCCATTATCCCGCATACCGGAAGTACAGGCAGAATTCCAATCGGTGTAAAGAGCCCCAGCAATAACATGCATCCGGCTACGATATAAAGAAGACGTGGAAAGCTGAACATCTGCTTGACGATGTCTTCACCCAGACCTTCACCAGAAGTGGAACGCGTTACAATAATACCTGCTGCGGTCGAGATTAAGAGCGCTGGAATCTGGCTCACAAGTGCGTCACCGACAGACATAGTAGTGAATCGAGAGGCAGACTCGGCAAAGCTCATATCGTGAATGAGCATCCCGATGATAAAACCACCGATAATATTTACGATAAAAATGATAATACCCGCGATGGCGTCCCCTTTTACGAATTTGCTGGCACCATCCATTGCTCCATAAAAATCAGCTTCGTTCTCAATCTTTTTTCTTCGGACACGTGCTTCTGCTTCTGTGATCATTCCTGCATTCAGATCCGCGTCGATACTCATCTGTTTACCAGGCATCGCGTCGAGCGTAAAACGTGCTGCTACCTCAGCTACACGCTCAGAACCTTTGGTGATTACGATAAACTGAATGATGATCAAGATGAGGAACACGACGAAACCGACGACTTGATTACCACCGACTACAAAGCTACCGAACGTTTCAATAACTTTACCGCCTTCACCGTGCGATAAAATATTTCTCGTTGTCGACACGTTCAGAGCTAGTCGAAAAAGTGTTGTAATAAGCAAAACCGTCGGAAAGATCGAGAATTCCAAAGTTTCTTTTGTATACATCGACACAAGCAAGATGGTCAATGCAAGGGAGATATTCAAAATCAACAGCAAATCAAGTAGCGCTGAAGGAAGTGGGATTACCATCATGACAACAATGCTTATGACAAAAAGGATCGTACCAACTTCTTTAAATTTGAATCCCACTGGTTATCCTCCTTCCATTTATTTCACTTTCCCTTGCAGCTTGTAGACGTACGCGAGAACTTCCGCGACCGCTTTAAACATCTCTTCGGGAATTTGTTGCCCAACTTCAACTTGACTATAGAGAGCCCGGGCCAAGGGCTTGTTTTCCATGGTAACGATACGATGCTTTTTCGCTACTTCCCTTATTTTTAATGCTAGATAGTCTTGCCCTTTGGCGATTACCGTCGGTGCACTCATCGCACTTGCGTCATAGCGAACGGCAACAGCAAAGTGAGTCGGGTTCGTAATAATGACATCCGCTTTGGGAAGCTCCTGCATCATACGGCGAATGGCCATACTTCTTTGCCGTTCACGAATCTTCCCTTTAATGAGCGGATCACCTTCCGCTTGCTTATGCTCGTCCTTGAGATCCTGCTTGGACATTCGCAGATTCTTTTCATGCTCATAACGCTGATAGGCATAGTCCAGAATCGCGAGAATGAAAAGCAATAACCCGAGATAGATTCCCAGCTTTGTCACCTCTTCGGCAGTAAACGCTAGGACTGCTCCGACAGACAATAAGGAAAGCTGTACAACTTGTTCCTTTGCATTCCACAAAATGACGTACGCGACATATATGCCTGCGCTTATTTTTAATAAAGATTTTAGTAGCTCTACGAGCGAGCGTAAGGAAAAAATTCGTTTTGCCCCTTTAATCGGATCGATCTTTTCCAGTTTCAGTTGAAGGGGTTCTGTACTAATTAGCCAGCCTACCTGCATGTAATTCACTGCAAATGCGACAAGAAAACTCAAGCCTAGGATAGGTCCAACAATTTTGATCGCTTCAAATACGAGCTGCGTCACGATGACTTTTAAATTTTCTTCATTTACTTGCCACGTGGTATATGTAATCAATGACTCCCGCATCAAATCTTGAAATGTGCCTAGCATGGTAGAGCCAAGCATCATTAACAGAAAGAAAAATGCTGTCAAAGATAGGGCGGGGGAAAGATCCTGACTTTTCGCGACTTGCCCTTTTTTTCGTGCGTCTTGCTTTTTCTTGGGCGTAGCTTTTTCTGTCTTTTCCCCATTAAAAAATTGAAGATCTACTTGATAAGAAAGCCTCAATTGATTCATGGTGCTCCTCCGAGCGATTTCATCATTTCTGCAAGTGCCCGGAACATGTTCCCAAACAATCCGTTCAGGGTCAGCAAGAACGCAGGCATCACCACGATAAGCAGTAAAAAGCCGGCAAGCAGTTTAATGGGCAAACCCACCACAAAGATATTAAACTGCGGGACAGATTTGGCGATAATACCAAGAGAGAGATCAACCAGAAACAATGCAACGACGATCGGTGCCGCAATCATAAACGCACTCGTAAACATCGTTTGAAATGTTTTTACTGCTGTCATCATGACGTTTTCGCTTCCGAAAGCCGCCCACATGATGTCCACCGGTATAACCTGGTAACTGCTCATCACACCTCGTATCAGCATGTGATGTCCGTCAATACTGAAAAAGTACAGGACAGCGAGAATGTTTTTGAAGTTACCTGTCACCGGGATATATGCACCCGTTTTGGGGTCAATCACGTTTGCCATTGCGAGCCCCATCTGCATGTCCATCAGTCCACCAGCAACCTGAATGGCGATAAACATCATTTCACATATGTAACCAAGAATGACACCAACAAGGGCTTCCTTCATGACATACAAAATAAATGTCAAATCCATCGGAATCTCGCCTTGTACCGGCAAGGATTGAAAACTGATGACGGCAATGATAAACGCGAGACCGATTTTAAACTGATTCGGTACACCGCGAATGGAAAAGAACGGAGCCGTTACAAAAAAGGCACTCATTCGGACAAAAACAAGCAAGAATACGGGCAGATACATCAGAAAAAGATTCATATGCTACCCAACAAAACGATGAAGGTTACCGAAGATCCCCATCGTGAAATCAAGCATTACCCGAAGCATCCATGGACCAACAGCCAAGATCACGACAAATACGGCCACGATCTTTGGAATAAAAGCGAGTGTCTGCTCCTGAATTTGTGTCGTTGCCTGAAAGACACTGACCATCAAACCGACCAGTAAGGCGACCCCAAGTGCGGGTGCCGAAATCAGCAGGATGGTATAAACAGAGCTTTGGGCAATCTGCATAAGTAATTCTTGTGTCATGCTCTACCTCCTGAGGCATTCGGAATGTCGCTAAAAACTGGTCAAAAGTGATCTCACAATGAGATACCAGCCGTCCACCATGATGAACAGTAAAATCTTAAACGGCAATGAAATCATAACCGGCGGTAACATCATCATCCCCATCCCCATCAAAATACTGGAGACGATCATATCAATTACGAGAAATGGAATGAATATCATAAAGCCGATTTGAAAAGCCGTCTTCAATTCACTAATGGCAAAAGCAGGTACCAGCGCATTCAACGGAATATCTTGGATTGATTTTGGTCGTTCGGCTTTTGTGTATTCCAGAAAGAGTGCTAAATCTTTTTCACGCGTCTGCTTTGCCATAAATTCCTTAAAGGGTATGACCGCTGCGTCCAATGCCTGCTGTTGCGTTAGCTTTCCTTGCATAAATGGCTGCACGGCTGTTTCGTTTACTTGTCCGAGTGTCGGAGCCATAATGAAGAAAGTCATAAACAATGCAAGGGCAATCAATACCTGGTTCGGTGGCATTTGTTGAGTTGCCAACGCATTTCGAACAAAAGACAACACTATAACAATTCGCGCAAAACTGGTCATTAAAAGCAAAATCGCTGGAGCTACAGATAATACTGTCAAAATCAGTAACAGCTGAATGGCCGTCGATGTCTCCTGCGGTGTTCCTGTTCCGCCGCCTATCTTCAAATCAATACTCGGAACAAGCGGTGTACCCGCTGGCGCCGCCATGACCATATCAGGTACGGATAGCAACACTGCGACAAGCATCAGCACCTGCAAAAAATATTTCATTTTTGGTCCCCTCTGTCCTGAGCTTGCTCTTTCTTCCAATGTTCTGTATGGTCTGGACGATTTTTCAAGTCGTTCCATTGACCCTGCAACAGATCTTGAAAGCTTTTGCCGTCCATATCAGAAGAAAACAAGATTTCTTCTTCAGCCTGCTTTTTCTTACCGAACGGGAGCCATTCTAATGAGAATGGGCTTTTCATTGGTTTGATCTCTGCGTCTGCCAAGATCAAATCTACCTCTTCACCCGGTTCGATCCTACGAAGCAATTGAACGTTTTCTCCCACTCCCACGATGTACAATGACTCGCCGATCATAACAACCTGAAGTGTTTTGCCATTGCCTAGTGCAGTAGCGCTAATCACTTTAATCGGTCCATGACTTTGAGCTCCTTGACGTCGACCAAGAAAACGTAGCAATAAAAAGATCAATACTGCAATAAAGCCAAGCGAAAAGATGACTTGAACTAGATACCCGATCATACTTCCTGTTCCGCTGCCCGGAATGGCCGCCGGCTGTTCACTGCCGGCGGGCGCATTGCTAGTTGGCACTTTTCCCTGGTTGTACGCATCCGCTACTGAACCTTCTGCAAAAACGGTACTCGGCAGGGAGGAGACGAAAAGCAACAGGATCAGACTGAAGGCTAAAATGAGTCTTGCCCCTGCATTCCGGATCATCATCATTAGCTCATTGTCTTTTTGATCGCTTCCAGAACGCGATCCGCCTGGAATGGTTTTACGATGAAGTCTTTTGCGCCCGCCTGGATCGCATCGATTACCATCGCTTGTTGTCCCATCGCGGAGCACATGATCACACGCGCGTTAGGATCTAATTTTTTAATTTCTTTCAATGCAGAAATTCCATCCATCTCTGGCATGGTAATATCCATGGTTACGAGATCAGGTCCCAATTCTTTATACTTTTCAACTGCTTGTGCACCGTCACTTGCTTCCCCTACGACACTGTACCCGTTTTTAGAAAGAATTTCCTTGATCATCATACGCATGAATGCTGCATCGTCTACGATTAAAACTTTGTTAGACATGAATAGCTCCTCCCTAATGCTTCCCTCTTGATTGGATTATTGTAATTTTTGAACACGATCGATCTGACTGATGATGTCTGTAACACGAACCCCAAAGTTCTCATCAATGACGACAACCTCGCCCTTGGCGATTAATTTGTTGTTCACCAAAATGTCTACATGCTCACCTGCCAGCTTGTCCAACTGTATAATCGATCCAGCGGACAAGTCAAGGATTTCTCTAATCAGCTTTTTCGTACGACCTAACTCAACTGTTACTTGCAATGGAATATCGTGAAGCAAGTTTAAGTTCTGTATGTCTCCTGTATACATAGGAGCACCTCCAAGTGGAGCAAATTGTGCTGGTACTACATTCGCCTGACTAGCTGCTGGACCTCCGAAATGCTGTGGAGCTGGCGGAGCCATTGGAGGCTGCTGATACATTCCTGGGTACGGAGCATAGCCAGGTGGCATCATTTGTTGTCCATACGCGTCAGGATACATCGGCGGCTGTCCTGGGTAGCCCATTGGCTGTGCGTAACCCGGCGGTTGCTGATACATCGGCTGTTGCTGTGGTGGCGGCGCTACAGGCGGTACGTGGCTCTGTGGTTGCTCTTGCGCACTTGGTTGGATAGAAGGAGCCGACAAACTCATAGCAGGCAGAGAAGGCATCTCTATCTCATCTATGAGGGCCGCTGCTGCTTCTTCATCCCCTGCACCTCCAACCAGTCTATCAATCATCTTTTTCGCAAAGGAAAGCGGGAGAAGCTGCATAATATTGGAATCGATAAGTTCGCCTTGCTCTCCTACCTTTAAGCGGAAAGATACTTTCACCAGAGGACTGTCATCATCAGAGAAGCTGTCTCCACCCTTGCCTTGCGCCAGATCCATTACATCAATGCCTGGTGGCGTAATATTAATGAACTGGTTGAAAATCGTTGACATGGACGTAGCGGCGGAACCCATCATCTGATTCATTGCTTCCTGTACCGCACTGATATGAAGCTCAGACATTTCCGTGTTCGCTGGTCTGCCGTCTCCGCCCATCATCAGATCCGCGATAACTGCTGCGTCTTCCATGCGAATGACTAGAAGGTTAATTCCTTTGAAACCATCTGTATATTCCACGTGGACAGCCACGTGAGGAATCGGAAATTCACTTTCCAATTCATCCACATTAACTACGGAAACAGTAGGGGTTGTAATATCTACTTTTTGACTTAACAAAGTAGATAACGCAGTAGCTGCGCTCCCAAAGGAGATATTACCAATTTCTCCGAGTGCATCCTGTTCAAACGGGGACAGAAAATCGGCAACATCCTGGGTCACTGCCGACACAGCTTCCTCTTCGTCCTCAACCAAGTTGTTCGCACGTAACAGCGCGTCAATCTCGTCTTGAGAAAGCATATCTCTACTCATTTTGTTCCTCCCCCTCCTCTATGACTTCATCAATCTGTACGGCGACTCTTCCTTTATGTGTTCCTGGCTGACCCAAGAACTTTAAGTGGTCGCCCACTTTAATCTTCAACTTGTTGTCGATCGATTGGTCCAATTGAATGACATCACCTTTTTGTAGCTGCAGGAAATCTCCTACTGTAATCGTAGCTGTTCCCATTTCAGCAACAATCGGCAATTTTGCAACTTTTACTCGCTCTTCTACACGCAGGCGCTCTTCTTCATCCCGCGTTTTCTTTTGTTTGGAGAACCAGTATTGTCCAGACAGCTTTGTCATGATTGGCTCCAGTACCACGTGAGGCAAACAGAGATTGATCATTCCTGTTGTATCGCCGATTTTGGTACTAAAGGAGATTACCACGACAATCTCGTTAGGTGAGACGATCTGCATGAACTGTGGATTCATCTCCAAACCTTCTTGATACGGATCTAGTTCAATGATTTGCTTCCATGCCTCGTGGAAAGTATCCAGCGCTTTGCCGAATACACGTTCCATCACCGTTGTTTCAATTTCCGTTAGGGCGCCCATCTTTTCCGGAATCGCCCCCTGTCCTCCCAGAAGTCGATCCAGCATGGTATAGGCGATGTTTGGATTTACTTCCAAAACCATTCGTCCTTCCAGCGGAGGAGCTTCAAAGATGTTCAAGATGGTCATCTTGGGAATAGAACGTATAAATTCGTCATACGGCAATTGATCGACGGAGGCAACCGTAATTTGCACGAAGGTACGGAGCTGAGCTGAAAAATAAGTTGTCAACAGCCTCGCGTAGTTTTCATGGATTCGCGTTAAACCACGGATCTGATCTTTTGAGAACCGCAGGGCGCGTTTGAAATCATATACTTTGACTTTACGCTCAGTTTCTTCCTTTTTCAGCTCGTTGGCATCCATTTCGCCCGAAGATAGGGCGGCCAACAGCGCATCAATCTCACTCTGTGAGAGAACCTCGGCCATATGTCGTCACCTCCTTGCTATGTATACCATAATCGCTTCCTATGACAAGACGCGTTTGGTTGTCACTACTTGAACAATCTTACCCTCTTGCATCAGGGAGCTGATTTCATTCATGATTTTTGCTTCCAGCTTGTTCACACCTTCAGTTCCTTTTATGTCTTCTGGTGTCAACCCCGCCAATGTTTTAATAATCACCTGATTGACTTGCGGCAAACGCTGCTCCAATTCTGTTTTGGCATCAGCACTGTCCGCCGTAATGCTAAAGCGTACAATCATGTAATTATTCGTTAGCAAGTTCGTAGTAATTTCGCCAGTGTCAACGGAGAACTCTTTCATTTCCTCTGCCGTGAGCGGCTTCACTTCTTGCTCTTCCGTCGAAGATGTTTGCGCAGCCGGAGAGAGATACGTTTGCCAGAGAACAAACGAGATCACTCCCAGTAGCGATATCGCGATGATAATGATTAGAGCCATGTTAAACAATCGATTTTGAAACATCGCTAATGCCTCCCGCTATTCATTTGAATCACCCGGCATTTTCGGTACAGATGTTGCCGGAGGAACATTATGATAAAAAGCCTGAACACGTTCAGCGATGGATTCCACCGAATCCTTCACGATGTACTTTCTGTCGTTGAACAGCGTGATCACGCTATCCGGAGTTGCTTCAACAGTTTCAATGTGAGTGATGTTCAGATAAAAAGTAGAGCCGTTAAACCGAGTTAACTTAATCATTGGCTGCTCCTTTCCGGATCAAGCTGGGGAAGTCTTAGAACACTTCCCCGGCTTTTCCGTTAAACGAAATTATCGTTTCAGGTTCACCAGTTCTTCTAATACTGTGTCAGATGTCGTGATGATCCTAGAGTTTGCTTGGAAACCGCGTTGTGCCACGATCATTTCTGTAAATTCTTCAGAAAGGTCAACGTTTGACATTTCCAGTTGTCCTGCGATGATGCTGATTCGTGCATCTGCTGGAGTAGCTGGAGTCATTGGATCATCATCACGTGCACCGGCGTTCACTGTGTTTTCGTAGAGATTGTTACCGATCTTCTTCAAACCACTTGGGTTGTTGAAGGTCATTACGCCAATGGTATTGTCCGAAGCAAGTGCTCCAGTATCATCCACAGTCGTAATTACGCCATCTTTGCCAATGGAGTAAGAAACAATTCCATCTGCTTGGTTGATTTGAATTGGAGCCGGGTCAGTGTTCATCAACTTCATCCCTTGGGAGTTCACCAAGAAACCTTGGGCATCACGAGTGAAGTTCCCTGCACGCGTGTAATAAATGGTTGCCCCTTCATCAGGACTGACCATGAAAAACGCGTCTCCTTCGATAGAAAGGTCTGTCGGCAGGTTCGTTGTCATTGGGCTACCAGCAGAGAAAACCGTATCAATCGAAGCAATAGAAGCACCCAGACCGATTTGCGTCGGGTTTGTACCGCCTTTACCACCATCTGTAGGAGCACCAGCCCCTTGAACGTTTTGGCTCAAAATATCTTGAAACATCACACGACCCTTTTTAAAGCCAACTGTGTTTACGTTCGCGATATTGTTACCAATAACGTCCAGTTTTGTTTGAAAACCACGCATGCCTGAAATACCTGAGTACATTGAGCGAAGCATAGTTATTTCCTCCTTAACCTTCTCATTTAGAGCGGCTACCTCTGTCAGTCGGTAACCGAATGGGCTTCCTCAAAAGGAGGTCCAGCCCAGTGACCAGCCACCTACACGAAAATGGCACTATCAATGTTAGTAAATACGTTGTCCTTCATGCTACCATCGTCTACGGCGGTAATAATTTTCCGATTTACGATGCTCACGACGTAGGCCACATTATCCATCATAACGAGAGACTCTCTGGCGCCTTTGGCGGCTGCTTTTTGCACAGCGGATTCCAAACGCTCCATCTGCTGTCTTTCTAGCGTAATGCCCCGCTCCTGCAAGCGATTGACGGCATGCTGGCTAAAGCTAAGTGGCTCCGATTTGGTTGCAGCGCCAATCGATTCCGTCAAATACTGCTGAAATAACGTGTTGTTTCCCGGAGCAGTTTGGGTTGTAGCTTTTGCGACGTGATTCGTTTTCGGAGGAAAATAGGGTTGCCCCACACGAAAATGGTTCATGGCGCTTCCTCCTTCTATCCAATCCTAGACGATGTCGTCAATGCCGCGAGCCGTGTCCCGCAATCGATTCCATAGCACTTCTGTTGATTCATTGCTGTCAACCAGGGCATCGAGAGCAAATTCTTGCTCGTCTTTCTCTTGCTGTTGTCGATTCTCTTGCTGTTGTCGTGCTTGTTCACGCTGCTGTTGGAAGTTAAAAGCTGTATCCTGCTGCTGGTTTACCTCCAAGCGATCAACCTGCAAGCCTTGTTGGGTCAAAGCAGCTCGAAGCTGCGGAAGCTGATTGTCCAGCATTTCCTTTCCAGCCTGTGTTTCAGCATGGAACTGTGCTGTAATCACACCATTTTGGGAAGTAATCGTGACATCTACTTGGCCCAAAGATTGTGGATTCAGAATCAGCCTTGCCTCATGTACGCCATTGTTTTGCGTCAAGTGCATCTTGGACACGAAAAGCTGAGTGACTTGCTGTGTCAGTTGATTGGCGTTCACATGATGTGTTGGAACCGACTGTTGCTGAAAGGTCTGTACAGATTGTGTCTGCGTATTAGATGAAGCAATAATCGGTGTCTGACCATTTCCGTTCAACATGCCCTCTTGTGCATCGCCCTCTTGATTCAAAAGGCCGCTTTGAAGGGTAGACTGTACTGTCTGGGACTGAATCCCTGCTTCTAGCTTGTAAGCCGAGAGACCTTGATTCAACCGCAGTGGAGAAATCGTCTTAAGCGTGTCCTGTTGGGTTGTGTTCATGTTTGCCATCACATCGGATCGCAAGTTCAGTCCACTTCGTTTTGACTCCTCAGCATTTCCTTTTTGATTCTTCAGGGATTCGAGAAGAGCTGCCAGTTTGTCCAGGTCGTTCGGAGTTGCTTCCCCTTTTTTCAGGTTAGCTAGAATCTGCTTCAAATCCTCACTCACTTGCCCAGCATTTCCTTGCGCTTTACCCAAAAGTTGTTCAATTGCAGTTGCAAATTTTTCTTGGGCGTCAGGCGGTAATTCGTCTTGCGTAGTTTGGCCAGAGCCAAGCAATTGAGCAAATAATGCCATGAGCTCAGCTAATGCTAGCATTTCCTCTTCACTCAAACCCTCCGGCGCAACCATTGTGTCTTCTGCGTTCCCCACCTGATCCAACACCTGCATCAATTGCATGGAAAACATTTGACCTAAACCAGTTCCTCCCGCATTTGCTACAGGTGTAGCTGTAACAGATCCTGCTGATCCTACGGCAGGAGTCAAATTGGCTACATTCATCTCGTTCACCTCCTCTTTTTGATTTGTTGCTTATAGAAACGAAAACAGATGATTGCTCAATCTATTTTCGAAGCAACTCTGTCGTGATGCGAGCCGCCAGATTGTCTTTTTCTTTCTTGTCGTCATTGGCGATCGCTGAGAGAGTTTGTGCCCGTTTATCCGCAGGCAAATCTTTCATTAAAGCAATGGCTTGAGCCTTGTTAGTACTCATGAGTGAACGAATAATGGCGGCAGCATCCGCTGGAGGCAACTGAGTAAATGTGTTCTTTAGATCCTCATTCGATTCAGACCCATCACGCGTATTGCTGAGCGCCTTTGTAAGAACATCTACACGTTGTTGTAGAGCAGCAATGTCATCATCTTTGTTCACTACTGAATCTTTTAACAAGATCGAAATATCGGCAGCTTTCTTCGGTTCCATCTTCGCCAAAATGTCAGCTTGCTGGGCAGGTTTCATTTTGGTCATAACCGTCACTGACTCTTCCAGCTTGAGATTTTCAATAATGGCCGCCGCATTTTTGGGTGACATGGTTGTATACACTTTCGCCAAATCTGCAAACTGCTTCTGACGTTCTTCCTCAGTAGCACGTTTATCTTCCATTGCCTTGTTTAAATCATCGATCTGTTTTTCAAGCGCCACAATGGTGGCGTCTTTCTTTGCAGACTCTTCTTGTAAAGCGCTTATCTGCTGCTGGTTTTTTGCATGATCTTGCTGTAGGGTTGCCACTTGTTTGTCCATGTCAGGTTGTTCTTCTGAGTCGGGAGTTGCCGCATATTCGTCCGGGACTAATTTTTCCACGTACGGTATGGAGTTAGCCCAGTGGAGAACATTCCCTAACACATTTACTCCGAGCAAGCTCAGGAGCACACCGCCAAGGAGGCTGGCAAACAGTGCAGGAATGACAATCATATAAAAGAACCATTCCCACCTGCCGTATTCCCGTTCTTCTTGGATTTCTTCCATTTGGAACCTCCCTCAGTAACTTCGGCGAAGATAGAGCTGCGTACCGATCTCATCCAATTCTTTTTGCTCTCTTTGCTTCTGGTCGTCCAGAAATTGGTGGAGCGACTTTTCCCGAAGGCGTTGCCATAGTTGGGACTCTTTCATACGTTCCGTCAATCGTGACTGACAGCGTTCCACATCCTGTTCACAACCATGCAAGGTACGTTGCTGATTCTGAATGGATCTCGCAACAGATTGCTGATATTGCGTAATGGAAATGAGCTGTGCAGCACTGCATGTCTGCATCTGTACTTCCTGGAGCTTCATCGTCATCTCGTCATGATGATCAGTTAGTTGAGAAAGCTTCCACTCTTCTTCGTTTTTACGCTGGATCGACTTTCCGAAAGCCCACTCTGCTTGTTCTTTTTCTTTTTCCTTTAAATCAAGAACCTTTTGGAGATGAAACTGGAACACTCGCACGTTAGTTCACTCCTCCGAAATGAGCTGTCAACGCTTGGATAGCGCCCTGCAAAGTAGATGGCTCATGCGTTCCTTGTGCCGTAAAACCAGAAATGATATCTCGATAGCGAATGGCTGCATCGATTTCCCGGTTGCTTCCTGGCTTGTACGCCCCAATATTGATGAGGTCCTCTGCTTCACGAAACGTAGCCAAATGCTTTTTCAGCTGACGAGCAGCATCCAAATGGTTACTATCGACGATTTCATTCATGACACGACTTACACTCGCCATCACATCAATGGCAGGAAAGTGACCTTTGTGAGCGATTTTTCGGTCAAGAACGATGTGACCGTCCAAAATCCCCCGCGCCGCATCCGCAATCGGATCGTTCATGTCGTCCGAATCAACCAGTACGGTATAAAAGGCTGTAATACTCCCCTTATCCGCTGTTCCTGCGCGCTCCATCAGCTTTGGCAGCATTGCAAACACTGATGGCGTATAACCACGTGTAGCCGGCGGTTCTCCGATTGCCAAGCCCACCTCACGTTGTGCCATGGCAAAGCGGGTGACGGAATCCATCATGAGCATGACATTCATTCCACGATCGCGGAAATATTCCGCGATGGATGTCGCAATCATTGCTCCCTTGATTCGAATCATGGCAGGTTGATCGGAAGTAGCTACCACAACAACAGAGCGCTTTAGTCCTTCTTCCCCAAGATCGCGCTCGATAAACTCCATGACTTCACGACCGCGTTCTCCAATAAGACCAATGACATTGATATCTGCCGTAGTATTTCGGGCGATCATTCCCATCAATGTACTTTTTCCAACCCCTGATCCAGCGAAGATGCCGACCCGCTGACCTTTTCCAATGGTAAGGAGACCATCTATCGCTCTCACACCTACACTCAATGGTTCTTGAATGCGCGGGCGAAGGATCGGATTTGGCGGCATATTGTTCGTAGGATAAGACGTCAGACCAAATGGCAGTGAACCTTGATAGGGTCGGCCCAGTCCATCGAGGATCGAACCCAATATTTCAGGTCCAACTTTTACATCTAGCGAACGTCCTGTCGCGACCACATCACAACCTGGACCAATTTCGGTCAATTCGCCTAAAGGCATTAACAGCACTTTGTTTTCGCGAAAGCCAACGACTTCTGCGATGATCGGTTCCTTTGTGTTAGCCGGATATAGATGGCATATCTCGCCTAATTTCACTTCTGGCCCTTGCGACTCAATAGTGAGTCCAACAACCTGTGTCACTTTGCCATTCACGCGCATCGGATCTAAGCTATGCAGCATGTGCTTGTACTTCGAGAGATCTAGGATGCTCATGGAGCCTCACTTCCTCTGGCAATCGTAAGCAGTGCCTGCTTAATCTCCTCCATTTGTGTATCAATACGGGCATCAACACTTCCCAAAGCAGTACGGATGACACATCCATCATCTTGTACCGTATAGTCAGGATAAATGGAGAGCTCTGCTTGTCCATCTAACAATTCCAGAAAACCAGCACGATGTTCGAGCACATATTCGAAGTTCTTATGGTTGACGCACACCGTAATCTCGCCATGAACACGGGAGCGGCGGAGTGCTTTTTTGGTCATCTCCAGGACCTGCTCGGGATGCTGTTGCAATTCCTGTCCAATGATTTTTTTTGCGATTTCCATGCTGAGTTCCACTAGGAAAGGCTCCGCTTCAGCTATAATCTGTTTTTTCTCGGCAAACGCCTGTTCCAGAATGGTTTTCGCTTGGCTGAGTTTAGCTGTTTGCTCCTCGTACGCCTCACGTTTACCCGCTTCAAATCCTGCCTCTTGCCCTTCCGTCAATGCTTGCTCTTGTACTTGTTGGAACAGTTGCGCAGCTTCCTGACGCTTTTGTTCCCACCATTCGTCCATCTGAGCAAGCGTCTCTTGTCTTAGTTGCTCTGCTTGCTCGGCAGTTTGCTGCAAGATGTTTTGCGCGGTCTCTTCTGCATCTGAGATGATCGTTTTCGCTTCGATCTCAGCTTGATTTAAAATTTCTTGATTTTCTTGCAACCTTTCGGCAACTTCTTCCGTCTTAAGTGGTACAGGCGTTACCGAGAGGAGAAAAGATTCCTCAGAAGGCCGATAATTGGCGCTTTTGATGATCCTAGACAATGATATCATCTCCTCCACCGCGGGCGATGATGATCTCACCAGCCTCCTCTAAGCGACGGATAATTGCAACGATACGAGATTGTGCCTCTTCGACGTCGCGAAGGCGAACTGGGCCCATAAACTCCATTTCTTCTTTGAAGGTATCCGCCATCCGTTTGGACATGTTCCGGAAAATAACTTCCCGAACTTCTTCGCTGGATACTTTGAGAGAAAGTTGCAGATCGGCATTTTCCACATCGCGGATAACGCGCTGAATCGAACGGTTGTCGAGTGTTGCAATATCTTCGAAGACGAACATACGCTTCTTGATTTCTTCTGCCAGCTCTGGATCTTGAATTTCGAGGGAATCCAGAATCGTGCGTTCGGTTCCACGATCGACACCGTTGAGTACAGCCACGATCGCTTCGATCCCGCCTGCCTGGGTGTAATCTTGGGTAACAGTGGCAGAGAGCTTTTGCTCCAATACCTGTTCAACTTGAGCAATTACTTCCGGTGAAGTACTGTCCATAGTCGCAATACGTTTCGCAACCTCTGCTTGACGTTCTTGCGGAAGAGCGGACAAAATCATGGCTGCTTGTTGAGCTTCCAAATAAGAAAGCACCAAAGCTATCGTCTGCGGATGCTCATTTTGGATAAAGTTAAGGATTTGACCTGGGTCGGCCTTCCTAGCAAAGTCAAACGGTCGAACTTGAAGGTTTGCCGTCAAGCGATTGATAATATCCATCGCTTTGGTCTCACCCAAAGCTTTTTGCAAAATTTCTTTGGCGTATGTAATCCCGCCCTGTGCAATTACCTCCTTGGCAACTGCTATCTGGTGAAATTCAGATAAAATTTTATCTTTTTCATCCGTATCCACTTTTCGCACATTGGCGATTTCTAATGTCAGTTGCTCGATCTCATCCTCACGCAAATGCTTGAACACCTGGGCAGAAACTTCCGGCCCGAGTGAGATGAGGAGGATAGCTGCTTTTTGTCGTCCTGACAACTCTTTAGCGCCGCGAGCCATACCATTCACTCCTTAATCTTCTGCTAACCAAGTACGAAGCAGAACAACAAACTCATCTGGTTTGCTTCGCGCCAATTTTTCAAGTTGCTTTCTGACCACTACCTGGTCTCCATCTTCTTGGTAAATCAAGTCTGGTATTTCGGCCGCGTTTAACGGTGTCAGCAAGTCTGGCAATTCCTCTTCTTCTTGTTGTTGCTTCGCTTGACTGCGTCTGCGATAAACGAGGAAGGCAACAGCAGCAAGTGCCAGGACTGCAATACCACCAACTGTCCAAAGAACAGCAGGACTTAGTGCACTGGAATCCTCAATCTCAGCTTTTCCTGAGAACTGACGAGGGAGTACAGAGATATGCTTGTCCAACTCAGCATCCGTTAAATCAGAAGCCTGATCACTTAAAGTGACACGAACAACATTGCGCAACACTTGTTTGATGCTCTCAAGCGTAGCCGCATCCAACGTTCCACCATCCGGCGGTTCTACACCCACGTTGATTGTGATGTCTTCGATCTTGTACGGGCTTGATGTAACATTTCGTGTGATGCGATTTACTTCACGGTTAATCGTATCATTCAACTCTTCGTATTGACTGTTACTTCCTTGCGGGGTAGCTCCCGGGTAGTTCGTAACTGCATTGTTATTGGTTCCTGCAATCCCCCCTGGAGGTTGACCTTGTCCAGAGAAGGCTTTTGATAATTTTTGAGAAGAAATGATAAGTCCTTCGTTATTCTCTTTGTCAGGTGCCTCGACTATGTTCTCTACGCGATTTTCTTTGTCAAAGTTCATTTTGATGAACGTATGGACGATGACTTTATCGCGTCCCATGATCGTACCCAACAAGTTGTACAGGTTTTGTTGAATTTTCTTTTCAACATCTGCTTTGATTGTTTCCTGTTGCTTAAAGCTACTCAATGTGCCTTCGTTTTCATTGCCTTCGGAACGTTCAAGCGGATTGGAATACTGGTCTGTAATCGCAATCGCTTCCATTGGCAATTTCGGAACGCTTCGGGAAACAAGCAGATAAAGCGAGTTAATTTGCTTTTGATCAAGCGTTGTTCCAGGTTCAACATCGACGATAACGGAAGCCGTCGCTGTATCCGGAGTCTCCGTCACCCAAACGCTTTCCTGCGGCAATGTAATCATTACTTGTGCGGAGCGTACGCCTTTTACACGTTCCAGCATCTTCCGCAGCTCTTGTTGTAAAGCCTCTTTCTTCATGACATCAAATTGACGATCTGTAACTCCAAGGGTACTGGAGAAAATTTCAGCATTAATTCCTGCTTGACTCGGAATACCTTGTGCAGCCAAATCGACAATGACATCTTGTGCCATTTTTTCTGGAACCTCGATACTTGTACCATTCCCCGTGATACGATATGGGATTTGTGAAGCTTCCAACTCTTGCTTGATAGTCCCGATTTCTTGTTCACTCAATTTTTGGTTGTAGAGTGGTTTGTACACCGGCTGAGAAGCGATGTATATGTATAGACCAAGAGAAATCAAGAGGAAGAGCGAAATACCGAGAATCATCCATTTTTGTTTCTTGGAAAATTGGTTCCATTTTGACGTAATCTGGTCTTTGTATACTGCTAAACGTTCGTTCATGTTTCACCTCTCAAAGGATACCAACAACGATCAAATCGACATGCGCATGATTTCTTGATAAGACTCAATCATCTTGTTCCTGACCTGCATAGTCATCTGTAGCATCACGGTAGCTTTTTGACCTGCAACAGTCAATTGGTGCAAGTCGGTGATTTCTCCCGCTGCAAACCTGTCGGCAAGATTCGACGATTCTACTTGCGCCTGATTCACTTTATTCATGGCATCCGATAGAAACGATGAGAATTCTTGGGAAACTTCAGCTGGGGTTGGCTTGTTCACACTCGGTGTACGAATTGGCGTTAGTTGGGAGATTGCACTCATTTCCATTCCTTACTGTCACCCGCTTTACTTGATTTCCAATGCTTTTAGCATCATCGATTTGGAAGCGTTCAATGCTGTCACGTTGGCTTCGTATGATCTTGATGCAGAGATCATGTCCACCATCTCTTTCATCGGGTCGACATTCGGCATCAAGAGATATCCGTCTTGGTCTGCATCTGGATGAGATGGATCAAATACTCGTTTAAACGGTGTATTGTCTTCTTGAATCGCTGTGACCTTCACACCTTGTCCACCTCGACTTCCTGTGACCGTCCCCACGGCTGCTTGCAGGAAGTTATCAAATGTTCCATTTGTTTGAGGTGACAACTCCACCATTTTCCTCCGATATGGCTGCCAGGCGCCATCTACGAAGCTTGCTCGAGTGGTTTCCGCATTTGCAATGTTGGAAGCAATCGTATCCAATCGCAAGCGGTTAGCTGTTAAGGCAGAAGCACTTGTGTTAATTCCCTGAAACAAGCTCATCTTTATTTACCTCCACCCTCAATTACACTTCGTAGTTTTTGAAAATGTCCTGCTGTCAATTGTGTTAATCCGCTGTACCAAATTTGGTTTTTGGCCAATTCTGTTGTTTCTGTTTCCAAGTCAACATCATTGCCACTGTTCTGAATGAAGTTATTCGGATTGGACACAACCTGTGGTACTGCAACGCCCCCTACATTTCCAAACGGGAGGTGTCGTTGATTGGTCCGATACGCTTCTAACTTGCCATTTCCCGCTCTTGCGTTCAACTCATCTTGCAAAAAACTCTCAAAGATGACTTGTTGACTTTTGAATTGAGGGGTGTCTATGTTGGCAAGGTTGTTTGCGATCGTTCTATGTCGCAATGTTGCAGCGTCGAGTGATCTCTCCAGGACCTGCAGATGATAACTATCCAGCATTTTTCCTTCTCCCCCAATATGAGTCAATTCTTTTCCCTAAAACCACCTATATTTCCTGTATTTTCGACACCCTAATACGATTCAATCATAGCAAAATCAATTTGGACAAAAAAGCCCCTTTTCATGACGTTTTTCAAAATGATTCAATGGGACTAAATCCCTTATCTTTCCTGTTTTTTTACTGCATTTTACAAGGAAACCATATTCAAACCATCGCAGAAGTCGAGGCATGCATAAAAAATCAATATATAATTTATGGTAATAATGTGTCGTTTTTTGAAAAAACTAGGACTAAAGTCCCATGAAGAAAGGTGCAGCAACATGAGTTGCTACACCTTTTGTTTACTTTCGTGTAACTTTTAACAAGGTACATTACGAGGTTTTGAGCTTCTCCAGTTCAGGCAACAGCTTTTCATTCAGCACTTTAATGAAGGTACCTTTCATTCCCAAAGAACGGGATTCGATAACACCCGCACTCTCCAACTTACGCAGTGCGTTTACAATTACAGAGCGAGTAATTCCTACGCGATCGGCGATTTTGGAGGCTACTAGCAAGCCTTCTTTTCCTTCGAGTTCTTCAAAGATATGTTCAACTGCTTCCAACTCACTATAAGAGAGGGAACCAATCGCCATTTGCACAACCGCTTTGCTGCGCGCTTCTTCTTCAATTGCTTCAGAACGCTCGCGCAAGATTTCCATACCTACTACAGTTGCCCCTACTTCTGCGAGGATCAGGTCGTCATCGACAAATTGATCGTTAATGCGACCCAAAATCAGCGTACCGAGACGATCTCCTCCACCCATAATTGGAACAAGCGTCGTCCAACCTGTGCGGAATACTTCTTTCATTTCTACTGGGAAAATGGTGTATGGGCTATCTACATCCAGGTTCGCAGATGTTTCATCTACTTTCAGTAACCCCATGCTGTACTCTTCTGGAAAACGGCGCTCTTCCAGCATTTTGCGCATACGGCTGTTATCCATCTCTTGATGAATCGCATAGCCGAGAAGTTTTCCTTTACGGCTTACAACATAAGTGTTTGCTTCAATAACGTCACTCAAAACTTGGGACATTTCATTGAAGTTCACGGCATGACCCGCGGATTTTTGCAACATGCGATTAATTCTTCTTGTTTTTGACAGTAGATCCATCTGTATTTCCTCCTAATTATATGTGCTGCCTATCCAATGTTTATAAAATATATTGACTCAAGTCTTTGTTCCCCGCGATTGTACCTAATTTCTGTTGGACATAATCGGGGGTAATCTGTACAACTTCTAGGTGGATTTCTGGGGCTTCAAAAGAGAGATCCTCCAATAGCTTCTCCAATATGGTGTGCAATCGTCTAGCACCAATGTTATCTGTGCTCTGATTGACCTCAGCAGCGAGACGAGCGAGTTCCTGAATGGCTTCTGGTGTAAATTCAACACGCACACCTTCTGTTTCCAAGAGGGCCACGTACTGCTTAAGCAACGCGTTTTTAGGCTCAGTCAAGATCCGGACAAAATCTTCAACGCGCAAGCTAGTCAGCTCCACCCGAATCGGAAAACGGCCTTGTAATTCAGGAATTAAATCTGATGGCTTTGCCATGTGAAAAGCACCAGCTGCGATAAACAGAACATAATCTGTTTTGACAGGACCATACTTGGTCATGACAGTTGAGCCTTCCACAATCGGTAAAATATCACGCTGGACCCCTTCACGGGATACATCCGGGCCACGCCCATCCTTACCCGCAATCTTGTCAATTTCGTCAATGAAGATAATACCGTGTTGTTCAGCTCGACGAATAGACTCCTGCGTAACTTCGTCCATATCCACCAGTTTTTGCGCTTCCTGCTGAATTAATACCTTTCGCGCATCTTTTATTCGCAATTTTCGTTTCTTCATCCGCTTAGGCATCAGGCTACCGAGCATATCCTGCATTTGCATCCCCATTTGTTCTGTACCCGGAACCTGGAACATGTCAAACATCGAAGGTGATTGATCTTCGACTTCAATCTCAATCATTTGCTCTTCTAACTGGCCATTCGTCAATTGCCACATGATTTGTCTACGTTGCTGCTGGATCGACACTTCTTCTTGATCAGAGGTATCCTGCTGCTGTTGCTGCTGTCCACCGAAGAACATCTCCAACGGATTTTTGAACGAGTTCGACTGCTTGCGGGATGGGACGAGTACGTTCACAATCGCTTCATTCGCAAGCTTCTCGGCTTTCTCTTTCACCGACTCTACTTTTTCCTGTTTGACCGTACGGATAGAAGCTTCCACCAGATCACGGACCATCGATTCCACATCTCGTCCTACATAACCGACTTCCGTAAACTTCGTTGCTTCAACTTTAATAAAAGGAGCACCTGTCAGTTTGGCAATCCGACGTGCAATTTCCGTTTTTCCAACACCAGTAGGTCCGATCATCAAGATGTTTTTTGGAACAACCTCTTCAATCATTTGCTCTGGCAAACGACTGCGACGATAGCGGTTGCGAAGCGCTACAGCAATGGCTTTCTTGGCTTGTGCCTGCCCGACAATGTATTTATCCAAATGCTCTACGATCTTACGCGGGGTTAATTGCTCAAGATTCAGCACAGTAGGTTCCTCCCTTTCGCTCAATTCAACTCATCCACAACAAGATTGTTGTTTGTGAACACGCAAATTTCAGCAGCGGTACGAAGCGATGCTTCCGCAATTTCACGTGCGCCGAGATGAGGCGCATATGTCTTCAATGCACGACCTGCTGCAAGGGCAAAGCTACCGCCAGAACCAATTGCAAGAATCCCATCATCAGGCTCAATGATTTCGCCATTTCCGGAGATAAGCAACAAATGCTCCTTATTGGCAACAATCATCATTGCTTCCAAACGACGCAAAATTTTATCCATGCGCCACTCTTTCGCCAGCTCTACAGCAGCACGCTGCAGATTGCCGTGATACTCCTCCAGCTTTCCTTCAAACTTCTCAAAAAGCGTAATAGCATCAGCAACAGAGCCAGCGAATCCTGCTAAAACTTCGCCGCGATATAGACGTCTTACTTTTTTGGCACCGTGCTTCATTACCATGCTGTTGCCAAAAGTAACCTGACCATCTCCGGCCATCGCTACAGACCCATTATGCTGTACAGCAAATATGGTTGTTGCGTGAAACTGTTCCATCACTGATTCCTCCCGTTATGTCCGATTGGCGGAACCCGTATTGCCCGGGTTTGCTCGTGGGTGAGCGGTGTCATATACATGCCGAAGTCGCTCTTTGGTCACATGGGTGTACACCTGTGTCGTCGAAACATTGACGTGTCCCAGTAATTCTTGCACGGTACGTAGATCAGCTCCGCCGTTCAACATATGGGTCGCAAACGTATGACGAAAGGTATGTGGTGAAACCCGCAATTGAAGAGCGTACGTATCTACGTATTTGTCTACAATCCGACGAACACTGCGGTCGGATAACGGTTCTCCCCGATAGTTAACCAGCAAATTGCCGTGTTCTACTTTTCCAGCCAACAGTTTTTCTCTTCCATATTCTAGGTACTGCCGAAGAACGTCGCAGGCATAACTACCAACCGGCACATACCGTTCTTTCGCTCCTTTTCCATAAACCAAGGCGACTCCCATGCTCGGATTCACATCATTCACAGATAAAGTGGTAAGCTCCGTAACACGCATGCCGCTTGCATACAACAGTTCAAAAATCAGCCGATCACGAATTCCCAATGGAGTGGTGGTATCAGGCAGATCGAAAAAAGCTTGAACTTCTTGCGGATATAAAAAGGAAGGAAGTTTCTTCTCCATTTTGGGAGTGGAGACTAATTGAAATGGATTCTGTTCCAGTTGACCTTCACGCAACAGAAATCGGTACAAGCTACGCAAACTGGATAGCTTGCGGGCAATACTTCGCCGGGAAAGCCCCCTGCCAGCCAATTGCGCGAGAAAGGAGCGACCATGCAAATAAGAAACAGCAGCAAATACGGTGATTTGGTGCTGTTCCATAAAGGAGACAAATTCGCTGATATCTGCCACATACTGCTTCACCGTATGAGGAGAGGCGTTTTTTTCAACTCGCAAATAGCGGGTAAACATCTCAATATCCGCAGAATTTTGTTGCGAAATGTCCATACGGGATGCACCCTCCTCGAAGCACCTATATAGTAACACAGACGAAAATCGGATATCAATGTTAATTGTGTCGTTCTTGTGTAAAATTCTGAATTGTATCTAGCGCCCGCTCAGCGAGCTTTTCATTTTTCAAACGCTTGTCTCGGATTCTTTCTGGCCATTCCGGTACCAACCCGAAATTTGCGTTCATTGGTTGGAAATGCTTTGGATCTGCCGTTGTAATATAACGAGCCATACTGCCCATAATTGTTTCTGGCGGAAGCTCGATCAATTCTTCCCCTTTTGCGAGTCGGGCTGCATTTATCCCTGCAAGCAAGCCAGATGCCGCTGACTCTACATATCCTTCTACTCCAGTCATTTGACCAGCAAAGAAAAGAGTTTCCCGATCTTTATACTGGTACGTAGGCTTCAGCAGTTTTGGCGAATTGATAAAGGTGTTGCGGTGCATCACACCATAACGGACGATTTCGCAGTTTTCCAACCCAGGAATGAGTGAAAAGACTCTTTTTTGATCCGGCCATTTCAAATGAGTCTGGAAACCTACGATGTTATACAACGTCGCAGCACTATTGTCCTGACGAAGTTGTACAACTGCGTAAGACTTTTTACCTGTCCGCGGATCAACTAGGCCTACTGGCTTCATGGGACCAAATGTCATGGTTTTGTGACCACGTTTTGCCAATACTTCAATCGGCATGCAGCCTTCGAAGAAGATTTCCTTTTCAAATTCCTTCAATGGAACTGTTTCCGCAGAGATCAGCGCATCATAGAAGCGATTGAACTCCTCTTCTGTCATCGGGCAGTTCAGGTAGGCTGCTTCACCTTTATCATATCTGGAAGCAACGAATACCTTGTTCATATCAATCGAGTCTTTCTCGATAATGGGCGCGGCTGCATCATAGAAGTATAGATATTCTTCACCCGTCAGCTCTTTTAACTTGGTAGACAAAGCGGGAGAAGTAAGTGGACCCGTCGCAATTACGACAATCCCATCAGGAATTTCGGTAATCTCATCCGAAATAACCTCCACCAATGGATGATTACGAACTGCATCCGTAACATGAGCCGCGAACTCGTGTCTGTCTACGGCAAGCGCGCCTCCAGCCGGAACCGCGCAACGATCTGCCGCATCGATGATGACAGAGTTCAGTCGACGCATTTCTTCTTTTAATACACCCACTGCATTTGTCAACGTGTTAGCACGCAATGAATTACTGCATACCAACTCTGCAAATTTATCGGTATGGTGTGCAGGCGTTTGTGTCTTCGGTCTCATTTCATACAGCTTTACTTTTACACCCGCCTGCGCGATTTGCCATGCTGCCTCACTACCAGCGAGACCAGCGCCCACTACTGTAATTGTTGGTTGTGACATGCTGTTAATCCTCCAAACTACAAAATCGAATCAAGCTGCTTAGGAGTCTGCTTCTTCTTGATAATCACACTTGGTGCAAACAATGCTAACTCCTTGCTTCTTGCGCTTTTTCTCTACGAGCATGCTGGAGCATTTGGGACAAGGTCTGGCAATCGGTTTGTCCCACGATACAAAATCGCATTCCGGATATTGATTGCATCCGTAAAAAATACGACTCTTCTTAGATTTACGTTCGATAATCTCTCCGGTTTCACACTGCGGACACTTTACGCCGATTTCTTTTACAATCGGCTTCGTATTACGGCAATCTGGGAATCCGGAACAGGCTAAAAACTTGCCGAATCGACCAAGCTTATATACCATCACACGGCCGCAAAGCTCGCATGATTCATCTGATTCTTCGACTTTCAGCTCTACTTCTTTCATTTCTTCTTCTGCAACAACAACACGCTTTGCAAAGTCTTGATAAAAATCGTCCAGCACCTGCACCCAATTGGTGGTTCCTGCTTCGACGTTATCCAAGCCCGATTCCATATGCGCTGTGAATTCTACGTTGAGGATCTCCGGGAAAAACTCCTCGACAAGCGTGATCACAATCTCGCCCAACTCAGTCGGGACAAATCGCTTCTCCTCTAACGCCACATAGCCCCGTTTTTGAATGGTTTCTAATGTAGGTGCATAGGTAGACGGACGTCCAATTCCCATCTCTTCCATCGTTTTAAGCATGCGGGCTTCAGAGAATCGAGGCGGTGGCTGTGTAAAGTGCTGACTCGGCTCGATTTCTTTTTGTTCAAGGATTTGGCCTTCTTCAATAGGCGGAAGGAAGCTTTCTTCTTCTGTGCCATCATCGTTTCCTTCAATATATACCTTCATAAATCCAGGGAACTTCACTTTTGATCCTGTTGCTCTGAAGGTAACTCCACCTGCGTCAATATCTACGCTCATCGTATCAAGAACAGCAGATGACATTTGACTGGCAAGGAAACGCTCCCAGATTAATCGATACAAGCGCAACTGATCTCTAGACAAGTATTCCTTGATTTCTTCTGGTGTACGCATCACACCTGTTGGACGAATCGCTTCGTGAGCATCTTGAGCATTTTCGTTTTTCGCCTGATTGCGTGGCTCAGATAACACATAGTCTGGACCATATTTCTCAAGTATGTATTCTTTTGCTTCATTCTGTGCAGTTACAGATAGGCGAGTAGAGTCTGTACGCATATAGGTAATCAAACCAACTGCGCCTTCTTTATTGCCAACGTCGATCCCCTCATAAAGCTCTTGAGCAATTCGCATGGTCTTAGAAGTGCGGAAATTCAGCTTACGCGCTGCCTCTTGTTGTAAAGAACTCGTTATAAAAGGAGGTGCAGGATTGCGCTTGCGCTCACGCTTGGTTACCTTTTGTACCACATATGGCTTGTTCTTCATTCGTTTTAATACCGCTGCTACATCATCTTCCGAATGGAGCTCCACCTTTTCATCGCCATAACCATAGAACTTCGCGTTAATTTCTTTACCGTCGCTGATCAATGTGCTCGCAATTGTCCAATACTCTTCCGGGATAAATTCCTGGATCTCCCGCTCGCGATCCATGATAAGCTTTACCGCAACCGATTGAACACGTCCAGCACTCAAGCCTTTCCGAACCTTTTTCCATAGAATTGGACTAATATTGTAGCCAACGAGCCTGTCGAGAATACGACGTGCCTGCTGAGCATTTACCAAGTCCATGTTTATGTGTCGTGGATGCTTGAACGCTTCTTTGATCGCATCTTTGGTAATCTCATTAAATACCACACGAAGCGGCTGATTCAAATCGAGCCCCAAGTATTGTGCCAAATGCCAAGCAATTGCCTCCCCTTCGCGATCCGGGTCGGCTGCGAGATATACTTTTTTTACTTTTTTAGCGGCATCTTTTAAGCCCTTCAATACATCGCCTTTGCCGCGAATGGTTATGTATTTGGGTTCAAAATTACGCGTGACGTCTACACCCATTTGGCTTTTCGGCAAATCGCGTACATGCCCAATAGACGCTTTCACGATATATTTACTACCCAGGTATTTTCCAATGGTTTTGGCCTTCGTAGGGGATTCTACGATTACTAGCGTATCAGCCATTTTTTTCCTCCCCTTTTAGTAAGGAATCTTCCCTATTATTAAATACCCTCATCCCGTTTGTCAAACACTTGTACGTCTAGACTTTGCCAAATATCTGGAAAAAATGCTAGCGACGAGCAAAATAACCTCCCGGAAGTGCTACGATGGCCCCTTTTGCTTCCAAACGAATGACCAGCTGATGTAGCATCCTGCGTTGGTCTTTTTCTAAGCTACTCATTAACTCATCCAGATGAATCCCGTCATATGTTACGGCTTCCACAATCGCTTTTTCTTCATTAGATAAGGGCATTACATCGTTTGCATTACTTTTTTCGAACTGCTGCTTCTGCTCAGCTTCTGGAAGATGATGTTTGATTTCCTCCCATATATCACTACTGCACGTTACTAACTTTGCACCTTGTTTGATCAAGTTATGCGGTCCCGCACTCATCAATGAAAAAATCGGACCAGGAATCGCAAAAACTTCCTTACCCTGCTCAAGTGCACAGTCTGCCGTTATTAAAGATCCGCTTTTTTCTGCTGCTTCCACCACTAATACACCGCTAGAAAGTCCACTTATGATACGATTTCGCTCTGGAAATAATCCAGAAACAGGTGGAACATGAGGAGGATATTCGCTGAGAAGTAGGCCAAAAGATTCAATTTCACGATAAAGTTCTCGATGCCGAGTAGGATAAACGTGATTCATTCCGCAACCGAGCACACCAATGGTCTTACCTCCTGCTTTCAAGGTAGCTTGGTGAGCTTCCGCATCAATTCCATACGCTACCCCAGAGACGATGACAAGGCCTGCTTGCACCAGCTCTCGGACAAAAAAGCTACAGCTCGCTCTTCCATATGGTGTCGGTTTGCGCGAACCAACGACGCCAATGGACAACTTTTTCAATAATGTGTGATCGCCACGATAAAACAACGTCCATGGAGAATCGGGGATATTGCGGAGTGATACAGGATAAGCATCGTCAAAAGGACATAAGAAGCGCGTTCCCTCTTCTTCACGCTTTTCCAATAGTGCCATAGCCGTAGCTTCATTGCTTTGCTTGTCAACCTGACCAGTTATCAAGGAAGTCAATCTGAGCCCATGTGCCAGTTCATGCCAATTTTCAATGGCAACCTGAAAAGAACCTGTGATTTCAAAAATTTCACGGATTTTCTTTCTTCCCAAACCCGATATCATCGTTAACACATACAGCCAGTCTCTCTCGTCGAGCTTCGCCTTTCCCATTCCGAAATCCTCCTTCATCCCGATCAAACTTATCATAACGGACGGCTTTGAAAGCTATTCTATCGAAAGAAAGAGGCTGGTTCAAAAATAAAAAAGTGGACAAGCCTGAGCCTGCCCACTTCTGTCTTATTTGCTTACTTGCCCATTACTTTCTCGAGCATACCGCGCTCTTTCAGCAATTCAACAAGTGTTTCACCGATGACTGCAGGTGTTTTCGCTACGCGAATACCGCATTCTTCGAGCTTTGCGATTTTCTCAGCTGCTGTACCTTTACCGCCAGAGATGATCGCACCAGCGTGGCCCATACGTTTTCCTTCAGGAGCAGTTTGTCCCCCGATGAAGCCTACAACTGGTTTTTTCATGTTAGCAGCGATCCACTCTGCTGCTTCTTCTTCCGCAGTACCACCGATTTCACCCAGCATGATAACTGCTTCTGTGTCTGGATCTTCGTTGAACATTTTCAGTACATCGATGAACTCCATACCTTTTACTGGGTCTCCACCGATACCTACAGCCGTGGATTGACCCAGGCCGCGAGTAGAAGTTTGGTGAACTGCTTCATAAGTCAAGGTACCGGAGCGGGATACGATACCCACTTTACCTGGAACGTGGATGTAACCAGGCATGATACCGATTTTGCACTCACCTGGAGTAATTACGCCAGGGCAGTTAGGGCCTACCAGAAGGGTTTTCTTGCCTTCCATGTAGCGCTTAACTTTTACCATGTCCAGAACTGGGATACCTTCTGTGATGCAGATTACCAGATCCAGTTCAGCGTCAACTGCTTCCATGATGGCATCAGCAGCGAAAGGAGGAGCAACGTAGATAACGGATGCTGTTGCACCAGTTGCTTCAACCGCTTCTTTTACCGTGTTGAAAATTGGAATACCGTCAACTTCGGTTCCACCTTTACCAGGTGTTACACCGCCCACCATTTGTGTACCGTATTCAACGGCTCCGCGAGTGTGGAACAGACCAGTTGCACCCGTAATCCCTTGCGTAATTACTTTTGTATTTTTATTAACGAGAATACTCATCGCGTAATTTTCCCACCTTTTTTAACGTGTAGGAATTTATAAGCTAGTGCTTATAAATTTCCGGAGCGCATGAAAACTTTCCGAAGAGTCGCGGTCGCTCAAACTTGAGTTCGCCTCGATAGATGTTTTCTTAACGTATCTACTCGAAATATCTTACTT
>NZ_JABSUZ010000036.1:0-54975 GCF_013284345.1 Brevibacillus sp. MS2.2 | reverse complement strand
GTATACTAACAAAAAAATCGATGACGAAAACCAAATCATTGCAGCACCCATCTGGCACGATGCTCCGGCGATGCGAGCAGCCGGTTTCCTCAAATCGACCGTGAATGATTTACTTGCTTATTTGGAAGTCTTTCGTTTGGGGGCAACGGGAAACCCGACATCGATTCTGTCTGCCGATAGCGTCCGGCAGATGCTCACTCCCTTTGCTCGTGTGGACGGACACCGCTCCTACGGCTATGGTCTGATGGTCTCGCCGGCCTTTCCGGAGGGCTCTCTGGTAGAGCATGGCGGATCGCTGAAGGGAATCAGCTCGCACATTTTTTCGGTTCCGGATCAAGGGATTACGGGTGTGATTCTGGTCAATCTCGATGGAGTGAGCGTCCGAGAGTTGGTCATCGGCTTTTTGAACAGTTATTTTGCAAGACCGGCTGGAGCTCCGGTCTATGCTTATGATCCATACGAGGTCACAGATGAGCAGTTGTCACTGTACGAGGGTCGCTACTCTTCGCAGGAATGGGTAAGCGCATCGATAGCCAAAAACGAAGGCAAGCTATTCCTGGAGGTGGATGGTCTCTCGTATCCACTGATACCAGTACAAAAAGACAGCTTCATTTTCCAAAAAAGAGATTCCATCCCTTGGATTGAGTTTTTCCGGGATGAAGACGGGCAAATAGCGAGGATGAGCTACGGATTGCGTCAGTTGACGAGGGAATCCACAAAATCGCCAAGTTAAACAAATAAACACAAGGATAGGAATCCTATGGGGTTCTTATCCTTTTTCGTTTCAATCAGGCAGCCGCTTTTGTCTTTGTTTTGCTTTCTATGCCCAATCCAAGCCATAATAGAGACAATACATACAGGATGTGATTACGCTTGCAGATCATTGTTTTTGACCTTGAAACGACACTGACTTATCAGAGAGACAAGATCCCGGAAATTATTGAGATCGGAGCGGCAAAAGTCGTACCCGGAAAAAATGGCGTGGAGGTCGACACATTTCAGCGCTACACCTTTCCAGCGATTGAACGTAGGATCACGGAGAGAACGCGCAAATTCATTGGTCTCGATAAAGAGAACATGCCAACCTTTATTCCGTTTCGCCGGGCATTCGCAGAATTTATGAAGTGGATTGGCACCGATTCTGAATACTACTTGTGCACATGGGGGCAAGACGACAAGCGGCTGATGATCGAGCATTGTGCGCGGTTTGGTTTGGACTTCAACTGGATGCGCAATTACAACGACATCCAGCCGCCAATTAGCATGCTTTTGGCTGATCGCAAACAGATGAGTCTGAAAGAAGCGATCGACACGGCAGGAATCATCCAGGAGGGTAGGTTGCACTCCGCCTTGGTCGATGCCATCCACACAGCTCATTTGCTCATCAAATACAACAAGACGGTACACCTGAAAGAAAACACGCCAGAAGAGAACTACAATTTGTCGAGCTCGTTGTATATTACGTGCCGATCCTGCAAAAAAAGCAAATACTACACGGCTTTCGGGCGAAAAAGCAGAAGATGCGAGGCTTGCTTGCAGCATCGCAAGAAGTTGGAAAAAGCCGCAGAAGCAGCAACCGTCCAACAGAGCTAACGGGAGAGTACAGAGATGATACGACAAGCACAATCAACTGACAAAGAGACCGTCGTGACGATGATTGGCGAAGGCATGCTTTGGAGGACCGAAGAGATTGTTGATATCGTGGAAAAAGCTACGGTTTACATCTGGGAGGAGGATGATCAAATCATCGGCTGTGGCACTTATGATTTGAACTCCTCTGGAGAAGAAGGGACAGCAGAAATATACGTCTATATACGGCCAGACCATCGAAAGCGGGGAATCGGCTCCCGGCTGTTCGATAAGCTTTGGCTGGAACTGCAACAGCATGAGGAGAAGCCGACGGCAGTCATGGCTACCTATCGGGTTGACCACGGGCAGGGTGCTGATTTCTTTTCCAAGAGAGGCTTTGCTTCTATCTGGGGCCATCATCTGATGAAATACACAGGAGAGATCGGGCCTGCGCCGACACTAGACGTACGCAAATTCACCGAGCCCGATATGGATATGTATATCCAATCGCAGAGTGACGCTTACTATGAGGTGCGCAAAGGCATCGACCTTCAGCCATACCGTTTGGCGGATTATCCTGAGAAAACGATGAACGCATGGAAGAAATGGCTCCTGAACGATATGAGAGAGGATATTTATTTGTTCGAGCATGAGGGAGTATTCGTAGGGTCCCTGATCATCACAGGACATGGCGAGGTTTACGATGTGTTCGTAGATCCCGTGCATCAAGGCAAAGGCTACGGCAAAGAGCTTGTCCGCTTTTTTGTGAACCAGACGCTGGAAAAGGGCTTGCAGCCGTATCTCGTCACAGGTACTCACAATGACCCTGCGATTGCCTTGTACGAACGGACAGGCTTCCAGACGTTTCAGACGACCACGACAGCGAAGAGAGGCTTTGCGTAATCCGCTCAAAAAAATGCCGCAGGGATTAGACCCAAGCGGCATTTTTCATTGTGACCGATAATCTATACCCCGAGCAGGAGCAGGATAATGGACGTCAGACTAAAGCAAACACTGATCAAGCACAGGAAGGTGACGACCTGTTTTGGATTGAGTCCAGAACGCAGCAGGCGATAATGAACCTGGCTGGCATCTGCTTGGTAGATCGGCTTTCCTTGCAGGAAGCGTTTGGTCACCACAAACAGATTATCAAAAATCGGCACACCGAGTGCTAAAATCGGAATGAACAAGGAGAGAACGGTTGCTTGCTTAAAGGCACCATCCAACGCGATGACCGCCAAGATAAAGCCGAGGAAGGTCGCGCCTGCATCTCCCATGAAAATTTTGGCCGGTGGCTTGTTGTACCGCAGATAAGCCAAGGCAACACCGATCAGACTAATCGCCATAATCGCAGATGTGCTTTGTCCTTTAACCAAAGCGACTACGAAGAGCGTGCCTGCGGAGATTGCAGAAAGCCCTCCAGCCAAACCGTCCATGCCATCCGAAAAATTGATGACCGTCGTTACTCCGAAAATCCACAGGATAGTCAGGATGAACTGCAACCATTCCGGGAGCAATATGTATTCGCCACTCAAAGGATTGTAAAAGCCGGAAAAAGTAATTCCCGACAAGTAGACAATCACGGCGGCCGATACTTGGACGATCAGCTTGGGCAGGGCGGAAAAATCCTTGCCTTGCGTCTTGTACCAGTCATCAATGGTACCAATAATAAGCAGCAGTAGTGAGCCTGACAGAACAGCGATCGTTTGCCCGGTAGATTCTTTCGAGAAGAGCAGAAACGATGCAGCAAAGCCGACAAAAATAGCGTAGCTGGCGGTCAATGGGATAGGCTCCCGGTGAATCTTTCTTTCCACGTCTTTACGTGGCTTGTCCACAAAATCAAGGCGAAATGCCAATTTAGCCAGAGGCGGAATCAGCACCATAACGATACAAAACGACAGTAAAAACGAAAGAGCGTACGTTATCGTGACCATCTCCTACAGGTAGTGAGCTTTCTATATGCAAAGATACTCGCATACCGTGTTGTTTGACAAGTCTATTATAGGAAGGATTCCAAATTTTGTCGACTCTTGTAATCACGCGAGGGTGAGGTACCAAAAAAAGTTGGTACTTATCTCCAACAGAACGGATCCCTATAATCCTTCGTAGGAGGGATCCAGATGGAATACTTGTCATTATGGTTTATCGTAGGGATCATCTTTTCTATAACACTCGCGGCGAAACAGATCAAGCCTTGGCTGAAATTCGTTATATTCGGTTACTACCTTGTGCTATCCTACCTATTTATCTCACGTAAAGAACAGATATATAGTGAATATCATCGGGTGCCCGTGCCGGAACAGTTCTGGGAAACCAACTCGGACTGGGTGGGGTTCATGCTGGGCTTTTATTTTGTCCCGTTCCTTCTCATCCTGCTGTTCATCTACTTTTGGCTATTTCGAAATGCCAACAGTGTGAAGAAACGTTTTTTCATTGCTCTTACCATTGTACCCGCAGCAATTATTTATTTATGCTTGCTGTTTGTTTTCAGTATGTACGGATATCGACCTTGATAAGGTGATGTTAGATTATCTTACATGATTTTGATTTCTCCGTTATAGTGTAAGAAGGGAGAAAAAATCTTCTTCAAATACGGAGGGGCTGTTATGAAGTCAGCGCTTTGTTATCGGGAAGGAATCGAATTTTCAGAGGAAGAACTGCGTCAACTGTCCCAATTGCTGATCGATGTTGTGGAGGATGGGGCTTCCCTTGGCTTTTTACCGCCGATGAAGCTGGAAGAAGCACGCACCTATTGGACTTCGGTGCTCCATGAACATGTGAAAATTTGGGTAGCAGTACAGGAAGATATCATCGTCGGAACCATCCAGCTCCATCTGGTGAGTCGTCCAAATGGATTGCATCGGGCAGAGATCGCCAAGCTGATGGTTCATCCCAGAGCGCAACGTCAAGGAATTGGTCGTGGACTGATGCTGCTGGCGGAGGCAAGGGCTCTTGCTGATAACCGAAGCCTCCTCGTTTTGGATACACGAGCGGGCGATCCGTCCAACCAGTTGTATCAGTCGATGGGCTATCAAGAAGCAGGGCGCATTCCGGGGTTTGCCCGATCGGCTGATGGCAGCCTGCATGATACCGTCCTTTACTTTAAAACAATGGAATAGTCGAACAAGCTACAAGCGGACGGTTAACAGGCGTCCGTTTTTCTGTTTAAATAGTATGAAAAGTTTCCGATGCGAGGAGGTTCTTATGAAGGTATCCAAACTGAAGTCTGGTCAAAATGTCATCATCCGATTAGCGGAGCTGACAGATGCTGAAGCCTTAGTTGCGTTCATACATCAGGTATCAGGAGAGACGGACAATTTGTCATTTGGCCCACAAGAATGGACAGTAGCCCCTGAGGAGCAAAAAGAAAACATCAAAAGATTTCAAGAAGCTCCTAATCAACTGTGTTTGATTGCAGAGGTGGACGGGAGAATTGTGGGGAACCTGACTTTTCGAGGGGGTATCCGATCGCGGACGCAGCATGTAGGTGAATTTGGGATTAGCGTCTTGAAAGAGTTCTGGGGATCAGGGGTTGGAAGACTTCTACTGGAATCCCTGCTGGAATGGGCCAAGCAATCAAAGGTGATACGAAAAATCAATCTGAAAGTCCGTTCAGACAACGATTCTGCTATTTATTTGTACAAAAAGCTAGGCTTCAAGGAAATGGGGACGTTGACGAGAGAATTTTTAATTGAGGATACATTCTACGATTGTCTTTGCATGGGCATCGAAATAGACTGAGGAACAGACCGTCAGGATTTTGACCTGACGGATTTTTTGATGAACAAAATACTGATTATTCAAACATACAGAAAGGGGCCATCATGAAAAGGAAAGTCTCTACGTTTTTTTTGCAAGGAACACTGCGGACGAAGATTCTCACGCTTTTTCTTTGTTTGATCGCAATCCCGTTAAGCTTGCAGGGAATCATCACGTACAACAAGTTTTCGGCTTCAACGGAATCGAGAACGGCTGAATACACAGGACAGATTGTGGGTCAGATCAATCGCAACCTGGAGCGCAATATTCGGGAGATGAAGCGTTTATCACTCATGCCGCTCTACGACCCAGAAGTCCTGTCCATTTTAAAAGAAATTCAGACAAATACGTCGGCTACTTCTTTTCTCTCCATGGAAAAAAGGGAGAAGATGACGCTGTATATATCCAGTCTTTCCTATAGCCGACCGGAAGTAAAAGGCATTCAAATCATTGCGGGGAATGGCATGATTTTTTCCAATCTGGACCCTTCTGTCATGAAGAGCAAGGGAGATTTGGCTGAAGAGGGATGGTATTCGCGCGTGATCACGGGACAGGGGGCAGCGGTCATAATTCCACAGCATCGGCCCGCCTATTACTTGGATACCTCTGGTGAGCGCTATGTGTCAGTGGCTCGATTATTGCGAGAGCCGTATACGAAAGTACCACTCGGAATCATGAAAATCGATATGAAAATGGACATGTTTGACCAGATTTTGTCCGATATGCCTTTTACCAAGGACGGGAGCTTGCTCATCGTAAATGAGGGAAACGAGCTGTTTTATGAAAAGCGGGAGAGCGAAGGCTCGCCGGGCTATCGTACTTTGCTGCAAGAAACCGACGGGATCAATCGTGGGGATGCGAACCAGAGGATGATTCAGGGACAGCGATATCTCTTCGTGGATCATCAATCGAGAGAGACGGGGCTTGTGGTGATCAGTTTGATACCGCTCGATATCCTGCTTGCAGAATCCAATAGCTTGCGTAGTTTTACGATGCTGATTGCGGCGATGTTTTTACTCGTTGCTGGCGGGCTCGCGATTTATTTTTCCTATTCGCTCAGCAAGCCGCTCGTTCAATTGAAAGAAAAAATGCTGCAAGTAAAACGAGGGAACTTGCATGAACGAGTTCCTGTCGATTCCCAAGACGAGATCGGGAAGCTGAGCGAGCAATTCAATCAGATGGTCGAGGAAATCAACCGCCTTGTCAATGAGGTGTATCTCAGCAGCTTGCGTGAACGGGAGGCGGAGCTGGCGGCCTTACAGAGCCAGATCAATCCACATTTTATTTACAACACACTTGAATCGATCAATATGATGGCGATCCGCTCGGGTAACTACGATGTGTCAGACATGGTTTCTTCGCTCGGAAAACTCATGCGCTATACGGTCGCTCGAGAGGATGGGCACGTTACGCTGAAACAAGAGATGGTATCGTTAGAATCCTACATTCGTATCCAAAAGATTCGTCTGGGAGAGCGCCTTCAGGTGTATATGGACGTGGAAGAGAGCCTGTCGGATCAGCGTATCCCGAAGCTGCTGCTACAGCCATTGCTTGAAAATGCAATGGTACACGGGATTGAACATCAGGAACAGGGAGGAACGATATGGCTCAGGGCGCTTTGTCAGGAGGGTGTCATGCATATCAGCGTGAGGGACAATGGCAAGGGAATGTCTGAGCAATCATTAACTCGTCTGCTCGCAAGTCTGCATACGCCTATGCAGCAGCATGAGATGACAGGAAACCCACACAATGGGACAGCATTGCGAAACATTTCCCAGCGGCTGACCTTATTGTTCGGGGAAAAGTACGGGCTAACCATTGTGAGCAGACCGAATCAAGGCACGGAAATTACGATGAAGATTCCGCTCGATTTCCAGAAGGGAGAAACACGCGATGTACAAAGTATTGCTGGTGGAAGATGAACGAATGATTCGGGAAGGCTTGAGAGCGTTAATTGAAAAAGGAACGTCTGGTTTTGCCGTCATGGCAGAAGCGGAAAATGGAAAGGATGCCCTGCATTATCTACGCACGGAAATGCCTGATTTGATTGTGACAGATATCCGCATGCGGGAAGTCGACGGCTTGGCGCTGATCGGGAAAATCCGGGAGATGTACGAGGATCTGCCCATCGTGATTATTAGTGGCTATGGTGATTTTCACTACGCACAGAAAGCGTTGAAGTACAAAGTCTCTGACTATCTTTTGAAGCCTATTGATCGATTAGAGCTGGTGAGCACGCTCACAAAAATCAGGCAAGTGCTGGATCGCAAAAAGAAAGTCCGGGAAGAAAGCAGCGTCGACGGTAGTCCTAGAGAAGAAAGACAAATCATTCGCAAGGTAAAAGCATTCATTCACGATCATTTGGACGGCGATCTGAGACTCCAGACGCTGGCGGAGTCTGTTCATTTGAATCCGATCTATTTGAGTCAATTGTTCAAGACCGAGACGGGGGAAAATGTCTCCGACTACATCACGCAGGTGAGGATGAACCGCGCCAAGCAGCTATTACACGAGACGAGTCTGAAGGTGTATGATATCGCCCGCTTAGTAGGGTATCAGAGCGCGAAGCATTTCATGCTGGTATTTAAAAAGGAAGTCGGGATGACACCCGGGAGCTACCGAGACCTCGAAGGCAGTGAAGATCTTTAAATCTCATACCAAATCTAAATTTCACGTGATTTATCTTACTATTCACTCAATTTTATACTGGTGACAGGGAAAACAGATAAGGAGGTACGCCATGAAAAAGGCAATCCTGTTGGCATTGTCTACTGCTTTGACAGCGTTTACATTTGGGTGCAGCAACACCGCGACGACTCCCGGTGACTCCGCAACGGGTCAGAAAGAAGCAGTCGAGCTTACGTTTTTAACATGGGGCAACCAAGCCCACCTAGACCTGTATACGAAGCTATCTGAAAAATTTACGCAACAAAATCCGACCATCAAGGTGAAGCTGGAATCTGTTCCATTCCCCGATTATCAGCAAAAGGTGACGGTGCTCGCTGCTGGTCAGGAGCTGCCTGACATCGGTTGGGTGTCTGAACGAATGGTACCACAGTTTATGGAAAATGGGATTTTGGAAGATGTCTCGGATGTAAAGAACGACACTGCTTTTAAGCTGGACGACTTTATTCCGTCGACGCTTGAGCTGTTCCGAAAAGACGACAAACTGTACGGACTGCCGTTTTCTACCCCGCCTACCGTGATGTTTTACAACAAGGACTTGTTTGACAAGGCAGGCTTGAAATCCCCGAACGATCTAGCGAAAGAAGGAAAATGGACGTGGGAGGAATTCGAAAAGTCGGCGCAAGCGATCTCGAGCGGAACAGGAGCAAGCAAAATCTACGGGGCCAACTTCTTCCGCGATTGGAAAACGTGGATCATCCTGTCTTCCTATTCATGGTCAAATGGCAGCGGCCCGTTCAACAAAGAAATGAATCAGTTTACGTGGAATGACCAATACGGGGTGGAGACACTCAGCATGCTCCAACGGATGATGTTTACAGATGGATCGCATCCGAAGGCGGGTGAGCAAGTCAGCTTTGAATCAGGCAAAATTGGCATGTTCTTTGATGTGTACAGCTACGTTTCGAAGGCGCGGACAATCAAGGACTTCAAGTGGGACATTGCTCCGATGCCAGCGGGTTCAAAAGGCTCGGCACCGATGCTCGGTCAGGCAGGATATTCGATTTTCAAAGGAACAAAGCATTTGGAGGAGACTAAGTTATTCCTCAAATTCCTCGCGAGCGAGCAGGGTGTCCAGGAGACCTCGACTTACTTTGTACCACCGCGCTTGTCCGTGCTGAATTCCGATCCGTTTTTGAATGTTCCAGGCAACCCCGACCCTGCACACATCAAGCAGGCGGTTATCGACGAGATGCCTAAGGCACACCTGCAGCCAGGGCATGTTGATTGGCAAAAAATCGACACAACGATACTGGCTGGTTTTGATCAATTATTCGGTCAAACGGCACAGCCTGCGGATATCGTGAAGTCGCTGGAAGAGAAAGTCAATCCGATCATGAAAAAGTAAGCTCGTCACAACGGTCTGGGATACAGGCCGTTGTGACTTGAGTGGGAGGTTATGATGAATCGTTTTCGACAGGCACTGGAAGAGAAGCCTTTTCTGCTCATGGTCAGTCTCCCGCAAAACGATGAGACCTTGGCCAGAGCAGCGATGGAGGAAGGCGCAGATGGCTTGAAGATGCACATCAATGTGTACCATCGTGCCAGTGGCAACCGGTTCGGTCCTCTGGCTGAATATACGGACTTTCTCCAAACGATACGCAGCCAGTTCGCGGGGCCGATTGGCATTGTTCCGGGCGGATCAATGGAGGAACTCAATCCCGAGGAAATCAAGCAGTTCGATTCGCTGGGAATCGACTTCCTCTCCATCTATGGTCATCATTTGCCAGCGTCCCTTATGAAAATCGAAGGGGTGGCGAGTACGTTTGCCATCGATGATCAGTTTGATTTGTCCCGATTGGAAGCCGTGAAGCATTTTCCTATGACCGCATTGGAGGCGTCGATTATTCCGGGAAGTGAGTATGGCACGAGGCTTACATTTGCCGACCTGCTCACCTATCGGTACATCGTTGAGAAGGCGGGCATCCCCATCATCGTCCCGACACAGCGAAAAATTATGGCGGAGGATATAGGAGCTCTACGAGAAACGGGGGTTCGTGTCCTGTTAGCTGGAGCGATGGCGATTGGGAGGACCGAGGATGAAATGCGCCGTTCTATTCATGCATTGCGGAATGCGATCGACAACTAAGGAGGGATCGTATGGAGAGCAAGTTGAATGTCCCGCTCTCTCCTGACAAGAGAACAAGTGGCACAAGGAAAAAATCCTTCAACCGGGAAGCGAATTTGACGGGATGGCTGTTTGTCAGCCCGATGGCCATCGGGTTTGTGGTGCTGTTGCTAGGACCACTTTTGCTCGCGCTGTACATGAGCTTTACGGATTGGCCGTTACTGGGGGAAGCCGAATTTATTGGTTTGGAAAATTACAGAGCGATCTTTCAGGATGCCGAATTTTGGAGGGTTGTGGGCAATACATTTACGTTCTCGGCCGGTCTCGTCCCCCTGAACATCGTGCTGGCGTTGGGGTTGGCTTTACTGCTCGTGCGCAAGCTGCCCGGGATCGGGATTTTCCGCACAGCTATTTTCGTGCCAGTCATGACATCACTAATCGTCTGGGCGATTGTGTGGAAGTATTTGTTTGCGACAGACACAGGGTTTATCAATCAAATTTTGCAGATGTTCGGGATTACAGGCCCCTCATGGCTGTACAATCCAAAGCTGGCGATGCCGGTGGTGATCGTGACAAGTGTCCTGAAAAATGTGGGCTTGAACATGGTTCTGTTCATTGCTGCCTTACAGCAGGTGCCCGTTCACCTGTATGAGGCGGCGCGTATTGATGGAGCCAGTCGGACGCGTCAATTGTTTCAGATTACGATCCCGATGATCAGTCCGACGGTTTTCTTAACCACGTTGTTGACGATCATCGGCTCGCTCAAGGTGTTTGGGCAGATTTACGTCATGACCCAGGGTGGGCCGGATAACAGTACAAAGGTGCTCGTCTATTACATATGGGAGCGCGCCTTCAAAAACTTTGAATTCGGCTATGCGTCTGCACTTGCCTTTGTGCTCTTCTTTATCATTTTAGTGTTTACGCTCTTGCAGTGGCAGTTTAGAAAAAGGTGGGTGTTCCATGAAGAGTAATCGCCACGGATTACAAGCGGGCAAGTTATTGGGGATTGGCGGTCACTATGTCGCGTTAGGAGCGATCTCCCTACTGATGCTGGTGCCTTTTTTGTGGATGCTTTCTACATCATTAAAAGAGCCAGCCAAAATATTCGTCTTTCCGCCAGAGTTTATCCCTTCGTCGATCCGCTTGGAGAACTACACGGAGGTTTTGGCGAATACGCCATTTCATTTGTTCTATTGGAACAGCCTGTACATTGCGATTTTGGTCACGGTTGGAACGGTATTATTTGCCTCGATTGCGGGCTATGCGTTTGCCCGAATCCCGTTTCGCGGACGGAATATCGTCTTTCTGGTGCTGCTGTCGACGATGATGATCCCGCATGAAGTGACGTCGATTCCGATGTTTTTGTTCATGCGCATGCTTGGGCTTATCAACACGCATGTGCCGCTGATTGTGCTTCCGATATTCGGGGCAGGCGGAATTTTTGGAGTGTTCGTCATGCGCCAGTTTTTCCTCGGGATTCCAAAAGAATTGGAGGAGGCGGCGATGATCGATGGCTGCTCGCGTTGGCGGATTTACTGGAGCATCATGCTGCCATTGGCGAAGCCAGCTATTGCCACGCTGACGATTTTTACGTTTTTGACGAGCTGGAACGAGTTTTACGATCCGCTCATTTTCATCAACGACAGAGAGCTGATGACACTGCCACTTGCTTTGTCCTTGTTTACCGATGAAGTAGGGACAGCGTGGCATCATCTGATGAGTGCGTCCGTCATGGCGACCTTGCCGCTTTTGATCGTGTTCTTTTTCGCCCAAAAGCAGTTTATCGAGGGTGTATCGATGACGGGTCTCAAAGATTAGAGGAAGCATGGATGGAAAGGAAGCTCAACAAGGAGTGAGTGCAGATGAATCGAGTAGTGGAAGCAGATGTAGTCGTGATAGGCGGGGGACCGGCAGGAATCAGTGCCGCTCTCGCCAGCGGACGATTGGGAGCCAAAACGATCCTGATCGAGCGTTACGGCTTTCTCGGAGGGATGTCGACGATTGCGCTTGTTTATCCGTGGATGACGTTTCATACGGAGAGTGGCGAGCAAGTCATTAAAGGAATTGCACAGGAAATCGTCGACCGCTTGCAAGAAAAGGGGGGATCGCCTGGACATTTGCAGGATACGGTGGGATTCGTCAGTACAGTCACGCCGTATCATCCGGAAATTTACAAGCTGGTCGCTGTGGAAATGCTCAAGGAAGCGGGCGTCAAGCTGTTTGTCCACAGCTTTGTCGATCAGGTGAAGGTAGAGGGGACAGAGATTACTTCTGTTACCCTCTCCAGTAAATCGGGCAAGTATGAGATCAAGGCCAAGGTGTTCGTCGATGCAACAGGAGATGCAGATATCGCTTATTTATCGGGAGCGCCGACGAGTAAAGGGCGAGATGCAGATGGGCTGACACAGCCGATGACCATGAAGTTTCGCATGCGCGGCGTCGATCTGGAGCAGGTGAAGCAGTACATGCTTGATCATCCGGATGAGTTTTATCACAAGACGCCGTTTGCACAGTTGCCGTCCATTCCGCTGACAGGTGTTCAAGGCTTTTATACGCATTGGAAAATGTCAGGCGTTCCGATTAATCGGGATCAAATTCTGTTTTTCACAGGGCCCGAGAGTGATGAAGTTCTGATCAATTGCACGCGGGTGCAGGGATTGGATGGAACAGATGTCGAGGATTTGACGGAAGCGGAGGAAGAAGGGAGACGTCAAGTGATATTGATGTCTGAATTTTTGAAAAATAAAGTTCCCGGGTTCGCGAAAGCATCCGTCTCCGCAGTCGGAACGCAAATTGGCATCCGTGAGACACGCAGAATCGTCGGGGAGTACAGCTTGACGATCGGAGACGTGGTCGCGGGCAGACGTTTTCCGGATGTCATCGCACGAAGCGGCTATCCGGTTGACATTCACGATCCTTCTGGCAAAGGCGTAGTGGCAGCAGATATTGAAGGGGAGGGCGCTTATGACATTCCGTATCGATGCCTGATCCCTCAATCCATTGACAACCTGCTTGCGGCGGGGCGTTGTATCTCTACGACACATGAGGCGCTGGCTACGACCAGGCTTACCCCGAGCTGTATGGCTACAGGTCAAGCAGCAGGTACAGCAGCGGCCATTGCGTTTCACGACAAAACCATTCCGCGTTTGCTTCACGTGGCAAAATTACAGGAACAATTGCGTCTAGCGAATGCCGTCCTCGATTAAACCTTTTCATTTTGAAAGGAGATTGGGTCTATGAAAAAGTTGCGCGTTGTCATTTCAACACTGGCTATGGCAGCACTAGTAACAGGCATGGTTCCATTTACGCAGACGAGTACAGTTGCGGCGAAAAAAGCATCACCAAAGCCAATTGCCAAAGTCGCCCTTGTCCCCCTCGATGATCGTCCGGTCAACACGTATTTTCCACAAATGTCAGCAAGGGCAGGCGGGGTGGAGGCGATTATGCCCGATGAAGACATGCTCGGTCACTTTATGACGCCGGGCGATGGGGAAGAAATTGGCGATTGGCTGATCAAACAAGCAAGCAAAGTGGACGGCTCGGTCATCTCTGTCAGCATGCTAGCATATGGCGGACTGGTTGCGTCCCGTACCGATCAACAGTCCTATGAAGAGGCCCTGTCGAATATCGAAGCCATTAAGAGACTGAGAGATAAGCATTCTAAAAAGCCGATCTACGTCTTCGATACGATTCAACGCTTGGCGGTGACGGCGACTGATCCTGAAACTTTGAAGTACTATGAGCAAATCAGAGAATGGGCCATTTTATACGATGAGGTGCACAACCTCGGCATGACAGAAAAAAAGGATCGGCTCGATCAGTTGGAAAGGGAGATTCCCGAGTCTGTGCTGGAAGATTACTTGAATGCCCGCGAGCGCAACCACAAGATTAACTCACTGTTGATCGACTGGGTAGAGGATGGGACCATTGATTATTTAGTGCTAGCTCAGGATGACGCTGCTCCTCATGGTCTTCACCGGGCAGAGCGGGAGATTTTGGTCCAAAAAGCAAAGAAGCTGGATGTAGAGGATCGTGTAGCGATTTTCCCTGGAGCGGACGAAGTAGGAACCGTCTTGTTGAGCAGATTCGCCTTGAACGAAATGCGCATCCATCCAAAAGTAGCAGTCGAGTATTCGGGTATAGACGGCAGCGAGTGGACGGCGCCGTTTGAAGACACGACCTTTGATGTAAACGTCGAGAAGCATATTATCGCAGCAGGCGGCAAGCCCGTTCGGGATGAAGACGATGCAGATATCGTGTTAATGATCCATTCACCGAAGAAAAAAGGACAAAGCAATGCAGAGAGACGCGAAGACCTGGATGAGTTCGTCGAAGAAATCAATGATCTTCTGGAGGAAGGAAAGCAGGTCGCGCTTACAGACGTTACGATTACAAACAAAGCTGACTCTGAGTTGATCGAGCGACTACAAGAAGAAGTAAAGCTGCCGGAGCTTTTCGCCTACACGGCATGGGGAACGGCGGGAAATAACATGGGAAGCGCGTTGGGACAGGCGTTGCAGCGATCAGCCTTTTTGGAAAAAGGAAATCAGTTCGGTGTGCCCTTAACGGTGGATGCGGCAGAAACCCATATTAATCTGCTCTTGTCATCGTTTGTAAATGACCATCATTACCGAAATGAAGTGATGGCCGAAGCACGTGACCTCGTAAAAGAGTTAAAGGGAAATGAGTGGAATCTCGGAGATGACTACGACGAAGTTAATGACTTTGTAAGAGATGCACTGACACCACATGCGGAAGATTGGTACGAAAACTATTTTGCCAATCAATCGCTGGTTATCGGAAAGCGAGGCAAGAATACGTTTGAAGGCGAAATCGTCGAACTATCGGATCTGGAGATCAAGCTTCCGTGGGAGCGGTTGTTTGAAGTCTTTGTCGGGCCAGAAGTGAAGATTGAAAGGGAGTAAGACATAGAAAAAGCCGTTCTATTTTTCGAATCTGCACATATCATGTCTCTATCGCTATAAGAAGGTGACGAGGATGGAGACTCTACAATGGTTGTATGTGCAGTATGAATTGGAAATGTATATGCGGGTTGTGGTGAGCGCGATTCTTGGTTTGTTCATCGGGTGGGATCGCTCGCACAGAAACAAGCCTGCCGGGCTGAAAACGTACATGTATGTGTCCGTAGCCTGTACGCTCATCACACTCGTTTCTATTTACAGCACAAAGCTATACAGTGCGCCTGGAAACGGAACGATGATGGACCCGATGCGCTTGGCTGCACAGATTGTCACAGGTCTTGGCTTTTTGGGAGCAGGCGTCATCTTGAAGGACGGCTTGAAAGTAAAAGGACTGACCTCCGCAGCCATGATCTTTTTCGCTGGCGGGATTGGTATCGGGATCGGAGCCGGATTTTACGGCATTGTGATATTCTCGGTCATCATCGCCTTTGTACTCGCCAGGATCAGTCAGCGTGTGGAGGATGTCCAGCACAGGCGGTTAGGAAAGTGAATCACGGAGAAGCGGTGCATTAGCATCGCTTTTTACTTTTTGCAGGAGCCGTAATGGGAGGAAGAAGCGAATTTCCAGTCTGCGCTTCGGCCTCCGCCCTGCAAGGGGAGGTAAGACTGTCCGCTTCGGAATAAATGGCGGGAGCGCTTCAAACGTAGAAGTTTCGAGGAAGTATTTCATAAGTGAAGCTTAAATTCCCCGCCATTTATACCTACGCTAGGTTGGGCTCCAGAGGCGCTTGGACTGGAAATTCGCTTCTTCCTACGTAGCTATTCGTTCATTCGTTGAAAGTGGTTCTAAGATGTTCTCTTTCAACTGAATTGACTTTCACAAGCTTCCTTGCGTTAACTTGCAAAATGTTTGAATAACACGAAGGAATTTACTGCTGTACGAAAGCCCTGCCACAACAGTGTGGTGATCACTTGTTTTCAGATGATATTCCTCTGACAAACGCGCGGTATGCTGGAAGAGTAATAAAAATCTGGAAAGGACGCGAGAGCGATGAGAGATGAAAGATTAGGAAAAATAGCAGATAACTTAATTTCGTACAGCCTGGATGTGCAAGCCAAACAGCATATTATGATCATGGTCGTAGATGAAGGAGAGCCGCTGGCAATGGAATTGGTGAAGCGGCTGTACGCGAAGGGAGCGTATCCCCATCTGCGCTTTGTACGGCCGAAGGTCCAGCGGGAATGGTTGAAAGGGTTAACGGAAGAGCAGCTTGCCCAGACCGTTCAGTTGGAAAAGGACATGTGGTTTGGCCTGCAAGGCTATATCGGAATTCATGGCGAGACAAATGACAGTGAGATGAAGGAAGTTCCACAGGAGAAGTACCGTCTGTACGCAGAAGCGTATGATTCCATTTTCCATTATGTCGACAATCAAATTACGGGACTGCGCATTAACTACCCGACCTCGGCCATTGCCCAAAAGGCCAACATGACGACAGAAGCGTTTGAAGACTTTTATTTCAACGTATGTTCGCTCGATTATCAGAAAATGGCCGAAGCGTGCCAGCCGTTGTACGACCTCATGGACAAAACGGACAAGGTGCGCATCGTCGGACCAGGGACAGACCTGACGTTTTCGATCAAGGGGATTGGGACGCGGACAGCGGTAGGCAAACGCAACATTCCCGATGGTGAAGTGTATACCTCTCCCGTACGCGACTCGATTCACGGGACGATCAGCTACAATACCCCCAGCAATTTCAAGGGCACGACGTTTGAAAACATCCGGTTTACTTTTCGGGAAGGAAAGATTGTCGAGGCGTACGCGAACCAAACGGACAAGCTAACGGAAATATTGGACACGGATGAAGGTGCACGCTACATCGGTGAATTTGCCATTGCGTTTAACCCGTACATTTTGCACCCGATGGGCGATACTTTGTTTGATGAAAAAATAGCCGGCAGCTTCCATCTCACACCCGGTCGTGCCTATGATCAAGCGGATAACGGCAACCGCAGCGCGATTCACTGGGACCTGATCTGCATTCAGCGCCCGGAATACGGTGGCGGCGAAATCTGGTTTGACGATGTACTGATTCGAAAAGACGGAAGGTTTGTGCATGAGGCTCTGCTGGGGCTGAATCCGGAGCAATTGATTCTGTAGGGGAGGGTGATAATGCCCTCCTTCTTTATTTGAGTTTGAAAACCACTACGCCTGCGATCATGATGCCGATTCCGATGATTTTGTTCAAGGTAATCGGAACCTTTTGCACACCGAACAGGCCGAGAGAATCAATGAGGAGAGCGACGAGCAATTGTGAGATGAGCAGAATCGATACGGCGTAGGCAGGGCCGATAGTCGTAATGCCTTTCATCACACTAAAAACGATCAGTGCCCCGAAAACGCCTCCTAGCAAATACACCTTGTTTACTTCCCCGATGCTTTTCCAATCGCCATCGCGAACGTAGAGAAAGATCGCGAATGATACAAGGAAACCTACCGCATGAACAATCGCATTGGTTTGCCACAGTCCGAGCTTTGTACTGGCTTGCGCATTGAACACGCTTTGCAGACAAATAAAAACGCCAGCGAGTAACGAAAAGAGAATGCCTTGCACAAGATGACCTCCTATATGGTTGATTACTCATAGATGTTTCCGCTTGCAAGTGCACTGATTTTTTCTCGATCCTTGATAATCAGTGCGCTTTTTTTGCGTTCGATCACGGATGCTGCGCAAAGATTGCGGATCAACCGGTTCAAATGTCGGTAGCTTGTACCCAACAGCTCGGCAACCTCTGTCAGCTTCGCCGTCTTTAGCTCCTCGGAAGCGGTCGACCCCGTATCACTGGACAGCGTGGAGAGCAAATAGCTGGCAAAGCGATTTTCAACAGGATACAGCAGGTTCAGGCTGGTGGAGTTCGATGATGTATACAGCTTGTGACTGATTTTATGAAGAATGAATTGCAAAAAAGGCGGGTGGTTCTGGTAGTTTTCCTGCAAAACTTTGAAGGGGAGACTGACCACGAGACTGCGATGGACAAACTCAACCGTATTGCGGACCTCGCATTGTGTGACGTACTCGACGTCTCCGATAATCGCCAGTGGATTGTTAAAGCGCAGCAACAAAGATTTTCCGTTAGGAAGCGTCGTGAAAATTTTGATTTTTCCCTCCAAAATGAAGTGCATGTGGTGAAGCTGATCGCCCTTCGAACAGAGGATGTCACCCTTCTCAGCCAGATACAGGCGCATTTCATGGAGAGTAGCGGCATCAAAAATATCGGGCAAGGGACTGTTTTGCACCAGCGTATGCAAAAGGGTGCGGTCGTGAAGTTCTTTCATGTATCAAGCCTCCTGCTCGTTTGCTTGCAGGTTATACCCTCTTTAGTAAAAGGCATTTGCGCACGAAAAAAAAGGACATATGTCCTTTTTCCCAGTTAAACACAAAAGACGCATAGCAGGAATATTCGGATAGATTCGAGAAGTAACATTGTCGAGATAACAGGAAAGAGAGAAACGAAGGAGTGGTTCACATGGTTTTGCCTGTAAGTGAAAGAATCATTGGATTTGTAGGAACGGGCGTCATGGGGAAAAGCATGGCAAACCATTTTCTGCAAGCAGGATATACAGTGCTGGTGTATACGCGTACAAAGGAAAAAGCGGCAGATTTGCTGGCAGCCGGTGCGATCTGGAAGGAGCGTGTCAGTGAGCTGGCAAAAGAGGCAAACGTCATCATCACAATGGTCGGTTACCCATCTGATGTCGAGGAAGTGTATCTCGGCGCGGACGGAATTGTAGCAAATGCGAAGCCAGGCACTTATTTAATCGATATGACGACATCGAAGCCGTCGTTGGCGAAACATATTTATGAGGAAGCCAAAAAGCACGAGCTGCATTCCCTGGATGCGCCTGTCTCCGGTGGAGATGTGGGAGCTCGCGAAGCGCGTTTGACTATCATGGTTGGTGGCGATCAGGAAGTATTTGATGCGATGGAGCCAGTGTTTACGATCATGGGGACAAACGTCGTGTTGCAGGGGGGACCAGGTGCAGGGCAGCATACCAAAATGTGCAACCAGATTTGTATTGCCACGAACATGATCGGTGTCTGTGAAGCGATTGCGTATGCGAAAAAAGCAGGTCTGGACCCAGAGAAAGTGCTGACGAGCATTGGAGCAGGTGCGGCTGGTAGCTGGTCGCTGTCGAATCTGGCGCCGCGCATGATCGCGGGCAACTTCGCACCTGGCTTTTACGTCAAACATTTTATCAAGGACATGGGAATCGCATTGGAAGCAGCGGAGGAAATGGGGCTGATGACACCAGGACTCGCGCTCTCCAAATCGCTCTATGAAGAACTGGCAGCAAACGGCGAGGCAGATAGCGGCACGCAAGCTTTGATCAAATGGTTTGAAGGAAAGTAAAGACAAAAAAGGAGCCCTTTTCACGAGGGGCTCCTTCTTTATGTCTATCTGTCACGTATTGACTTGTATATCGCGTACATCTTTTGGAACGGATCTATTTTTGGAAGGGGGTTGTTCCATTTTCTTCACTTCTAAGATGTCCAGCAAGAAAACAAAGGACGGAATCCCGACAATTAGTCCCCATACCCCAAAGAAATGCTCGGAAAAGATCAGAACGACAAATGTGTAGAAAATCGGCAAGTGCGTCTTGGTTGCCATCAAGCGAGGATTCAACACATAGGCCTCAAGTGCGTGAATCACCATGATGAAAATGAGCAAATAGACGACGGTTGCGATACCACCGACACTATAGGCGATAGCACTGAGCGGAATCAATGAAATGGCGACACCTGCAACCGGAATGAGCCCCAGTATGAAGACCATGATCGCGAGTCCCAATAGATTCGGAAAGCCCATGATCCATAGTCCGATGACGGTGAAGGTCGTATTGAATAAGGCGATCAACAGCTGTGTTTCAATTACTTTGCCAAAGGTCAGGATGAATTTTTGGCTGAAATAGGCAATTTCGTTGTACAGCCAGGATAATTTACTCGTGCGAAATTGAGCGGTAAATGTAACGACATTGTCTTTGCCGAGCAGGAAAAACAGACTCAGAATAATCGCCAGAAAGACATTGAACCCAACGTTTCTGACCACCGCGAGAAAATCAAGGCTGCCTTGTACGATACCCTTCATATCTAGCTTCCCAACAACAGACATCAGATAGGGGGCAAACTCATTGTGCTGATTTTGGTGGTACACTTGCTCGATGACATGGAACAATTGTCCGGTTTGGTGAATCAGCGCTGGAATGGCTTTCATCCCACCCACAATGAGAAAGAACGTCAGCAACATATAGAGAAAAATGAGAATCAGCTTGGGATGGATCGGCACGACTTTGTGTGTGAGACGCGTGAGGTATTGATGCAGTCGATTCATTAAATAGGTAACTAAAAAGGTCAGCAAAACCATGTTCAGCATACTTCCCAAGGAGTAAAGCAACAAACAAAACAACGCCAAAATCCCAAATCGTCTTACATCCGGCTTTTGCAAGGCGGCAGCAAAGAAATTCATGGGAACATCCTTTCCAAGTGCTCTTTTCAGCACTCCCATCCGTATACGATGATTATACTGCGTCGGTGTGAACAATTATAGCACGCTTAAAAGCGAGTGGACGGAAAGAAAAGGTTCCAGTTGTTTGAAAAAGTGCAGCGAAACTATTTCACCCTACGAAGCGTCAAAGGAAGGGAATGTTTGCCAAGGGAGGCCAATCACCAATGAACATAAAAACAAAAACCGTGAGTCTGGTTACCGCGGTCATACTCGGGGCAAGTGCGTGGACTTCTTCTGTCCATGCGGCTACGTTTTCCCAGATTCAGCCGTATATAACTGACTACAAGATCGGTTTTACGGACGGTAACAAGCTGGTCACACAGGCTATTTATGATGATTTTGAGCTATTTTCCCAAAACATGATCGTAACAAAGAACGGTAAAAAAGGAATTCTCGACGTGCGGACAGGGAAGGAAATAACTCCTGCGATTTGGGATTATATTGACATTCCGGATTCCAAAAATATCGCGATTGTTCAAAAAGGCGGCTGGTTCCAATATATCGATTTGAAGACGCATAAGCTGTCAACCATGAAATTTGCTGGGGCGCATCCGTATCATTTATCCAAAGAGCAGGGAACAGCGATTATGTTCTTGGGAAAATCATCTATGGTGCTCCATGTAGATGGAAAGGTGCTGATTCCGCCAGTTGCAGGTAAGCTGTCGATGGTACAACTCGTTGCTCCTGATCAGACGGAAAATAAAGAGGCGGAGAAAAAGCGGTATTTCGTCGCGACTACTCCCAAAGAGCTCATCATGTACGATCCTGCTTCCGGCAAAAAGCTGTTTGCGCTGCCAAAAGCAGAACTGATTCCAAACGAAGGCGGTCCAGACACCGCGTATCTCAAGGTACGATCCGGTGGAAAAGAAGGCTTGATCGATCGCAATGGCAAGTACGTACTAGAGCCGAAATACACTGCGATTTATGCTTGGAACAATGGCTACTTTCAGGTGATCGGACCCAAGGGACAAGGGCTGTGGAAGGACGGACGGATGCTGGCAGAGCCCATTTACAAAGAAGTCGGGTTCGAGCATAACAATCCGGATATGTACTACACGGTTTCTGGAGATGTCATCACGTATCATTCCAAGTCCAAAGGTACGTCGCACCCATTGAAAAAAGGAGCTCAGTACTTGCATGGCAGCTACGTGTTGGGACAGGACCCTAAGACGAATCTGTACGGAGTCGCCCAGGTTGGAGGAGGAACGGTCATACCATTCACTTATTCTTCGGTAGAAGGTCCGCCAGCTGCACGCTTGCTCGTCCGCAGCGATGGAAAAAAAGCGATCCTCCCAGGCTGGGGAAAAGAAGTCAAGGAGCCAGATTTTTGGTTCGACTCGTATGTGACGTTGGGCAGCTACAGCATGCTTAGCATTAAGGACGGAAACAAAGTCGGACTTTATTCTGAAGATGAAGGCTTGGTCCTGTCTCCTGTTGAGAATCGAATCATTCGCCACGAGGGAGTAACGGGGGAGGTGCTGGTGACAGAGCCGGATGGAAAGTTGCTGCGATACAGCATCAGTGGGAAACAAAGAGAAGCTGTCAATCCCAATCCGTTGTCCGATGATTTAACGAAAAAGTATGAGCCGGGAAAAGGCGAGATGATTGTGGACCGCAAGACGAATCAACCAATCAGCAAGTTCTACCAATCTGTCTATATGGATTCCGATACCAATCTCATCGTTGCAATGGATCACGATTGGGCGGATCTTTATACGCCTGAGGGCAAGCTGTTGACTACGGAGATCAAAGTCGCGGTGTGGAAGTCAGGCAACGACAGACCGCCTCTCACCTTGATCAAAGTTGCTGATTCCGTATACACCATGGGTGTGAAAGCGGGGAATGTCGGAATGGCGATGATCAAGGCCGATGGCGGGCAGCTCCAGGTCTTGAGCGATTTTGTGTATCGAGATGCAAATGAAATGATGGTACAAAATCAAAAGATCGCGATGACAGCACGGTTGGACGGCACGCTGGATGTATGGGCGCAAGAAGGGAACCAGCTCGCTAACAAGCTCACTAGCGTGAAAGGTTTTCACACGGAATCTTATTTTGATCGGGTATTGATCCAGTCCACTACAGGATGGGATGTCTATTCACCGCAGTTGATCCGCTTAAGCACGGGCGATTATCAGTCCATGAAGTATATGCACTTATATGATCTCAAGACGGGTGCCATTGCCTACCAGGACAAGAAGACGGGATTGTACGGCCTTATGTCGCTGGAAGGAAAGGTGCTGACAGCGGCCAAATATGAGGCGATTTTGCCAACAAGCAAAGTATTCCCACAGGTGTGGAGCAAGGCAGATCATCAGACGCCTTATGTATTCACAACCAAAGATCAATTCGGTTATCTCAGTCAAAGTGGGCAAGAGCTGTTTGTGACAAGATTCCTGACGAAAAAACCAGTGATTTCGTATAGTCCGATCACATTCCAATCGTTTTCGGCCTACTCGGATACGATGCGACAACGCCCGCTTGAGCTGATCGATTTCGGCAAACCGTATAGCTGGCCAGCTGGTGGCAACAGCGAGAGCCATTTTTTTGCCAATCTGGCGCTTTATTTGAATCTGTCGAAGGATGCAGGCAAGCAAGCGGTACTTTCAGAACTGGTGTCCAAGGGGATCATCAAAGCCGATGAGAATCGTTCTGTCATGAGCGACGAAGATATGTTCCGAGTGGCCTATTTCATGGCGACGGGCAAAACAAGTCAAGCGATGACGACGCCACAGGTGATGGAGTGGGCACAGAAGCGGGGAATTGTACCGGTGCGAGAGGGAATGAGCTACCACATGACGATGAATTTGTACGCGGAGTATCAGCACATCTTGATGACAGAGCTCATGCGTTCCCTGAAAGGAAAGAAAGTGCTCAAGCCAAAGGTGTTGACGACGGCTTCTCTCAGTGACGCACAACAGCAAATGCTCACAACAGCCCTGATCGTGAACGGCAAGCCGGCCGATCAACTGCCAGTGCCGCTCCCACAAGCTGAGTGGCAGAAAGCCATTCAAGGCTTGGTCAATCAGTACAACAAGCAAGCGGCTCAATTGCTTGCGGCCTATGAAGCGAAGCTGTGAGCAGAGAAATGTACAGGCGCAGGTGTTCATCCTGCGCCTTTTTCGTGCTATTAAAAAAACGGCCAATATTTTACAATTAGTACATAGAAGGCAGCGTGAACGCAAGCCGAGACGGCTACGGACACAATGAACGAGACAAACGAAATCTGATCGAGCTTGTAAGCGACAAAGAAAAATATCGTAAAGGCAATAAAGGCGATAAACGTGCCTTCTTCCAAATAAGCAACTGTCATATTCATTCCACCTCAATTCAAGAAAGGATACTTCCCCATGATAATTACGATCGAAAAATTAAGCATACAAGATGCAGCCAGCTTGTTTCAATTTGAAGTGCGCAATCGCGTCTTTTTTGAAAAATCGGTTCCCAGTCGGGGAGACGCTTATTACCAATATGAACATTTTTTACGAGGTCTGCAAGCCTTACTCGACGAGCAGGCGCAAGGAATCTCGTTTTTTGGCCTCATCAAAAACAGCCAAGGTGACATCTTGGGCAGAATGAATTTGGTAGACATTGAGAAAGACGACCGAATCGGACATCTCGGCTATCGAGTCGGGGAAGATACCGCTGGAAAAGGAGTGGCTTCACAGGCACTGAAGGTCTTTTTAGAGGGGCATGTTCCCCACTTGAATGTCAGAATGATCTGTGCAAAAACAACAACGGATAACATCTCCTCGCAAAAAGTGTTGTTGAAAAATGGATTCGAGCCCCATGACATGCAGCCAGATAGCGCGGATGATTTTCTTCACTATCGCTTGTTCGTTGTCTAATAAGTGATAATTTGGTATTGTATGGAAAGTTTGTTAATAGAGTGAAGTGGGGGATTGAGATGAAACGTCAAGGTAAGATCATTGCGAAGATTCTGGTGTCGACAGGAGTGTTGGTTTCCTCCGTCGGATATGCTTCAGCGAACGAAGTAAAATCTCAGGAAACAAGTGCTACCTCTTTACATAAGGTTTTGCGGTTGAACCTGATTGATCAGCCAGGCCAATTGGACCCCGCAATGGCTGAGGATGAAGCGATGTTTTCTGTGATGCATACGATGTTTGATGGGTTGGTCCGCTTAGGTCCAGATGGAAAAGTTCAGCCATCAATCGCCCAGAAAATAGACGTATCAGATGATAGGAAAACATATACGTTTCATTTACGTGAGGCGAAGTGGAGCAATGGTGATCCAGTCACTGCCAATGATTTCGAATATGCTTGGAAGCGTGTGCTAGACCCGGAAACAGATAGTACGTATTCTTACTTGCTCTATTCCATCAAAAATGCGGAGCAAGCCAACACAGGCAAGTTGAAGCTAGACGAGGTAGGAGTAAAAGCAATCGATGCCAAGACATTGCGCGTAGAGTTGGAGCAGCCTACACCATATTTTACAGAGGTAACGGCCACACCGATTTTTTATCCGGTGAACAAAAAGGTCGATGAGAAAAACCCGGGTTGGTTCCGAGAAGCTGCGACACATGTCGGGAACGGACCTTTTAAATTAGTTTCCGCAGATAAAGAAAAAATCACGGTGGTCAAAAACGACCTGTATTGGGATAAAGCGGCTGTGAAGCTGGACAAGCTGGAATTTGACGTGATTCAGGATGAGAATACACAGCTCTATATGTTCGATAATTACAAGTCTGACTGGGCAGGCGCTCCGTTTGGATCTCTACCCGTCGAGGCGTTGCCAGCACTGAATTACCAAGAAATATTGCAAACAAAGCCGATTGCAGGTGTTTACTGGTACAAGTTCAACACCGAGCAGGCACCGTTTACCAACGCAAAGATTCGCAAGGCGTTTGCCTATGCAATGAATCGTCAGGCGATTGATGATGTGCTGCTCGATGGTGTGCAAATACCTGCTACAGGTGCTCTGCCACCTACGATGAACCTGAAAAAGGATGGCTACTTCAAGGATAACGATCAGGAGACAGCGAAAAAGCTGCTGGCCGAGGGCATGAAGGAGCTGGGAATGACAAAGCTCCCGCCAATAACCTTGTCCTATAACAAATCCGAGCATCATCGCTTGATCGCAGAAACGATTCAAAAGCAGTGGAAGCAAACACTAGGTGTGGATGTCACACTGCATGATCAAGAATGGAAGTTGTATTTGGAAGATATAAAGAACGGCAAGTATCAGATTGCACGGACGGGCTGGCATGCAGATTACAATGATCCGAGCAACTATTTGGAGCTGCTCAAGGAGAAGGAAGGACGCAGCAACGATACCGGATGGGAAAACAAAAAGTATCAAGAGCTTTTGAATCAATCCGTGATAGAGAAAAATCCTGAGAAACGAAAGCAGCTGCTGGCCCAGGCAGAAGCGATCCTGATGGAGGAAATGCCCGTTGCTCCGGTATACTTTTATACCAGACATTGGGTTCAAGATGAGAAGCTAAAAGATGTTGTCATGGATCATCAAGGCGTGGTCGATTACAAGTGGGCTTCCAAAGAATAAGGCGTAAAAAACACAAGAGAGTCCCCTTCCTGCTAAAAGGAAAGGGACTTTTTTTCGTTTATGGGTGTCAAATCACGGCTCCCAAGGACGTCTGGTCCCAAGCATATCCGCGAGAAGCTTGTTATCCTTGCGTCTGATTTTACGTGCCGCAGCTCGCTCGTCCGCACCATTGTGCAGGAATACTTCCTCTTCCGTCTCCGGCACGATCTGGGGCACGGGGGTAGGTCGCCCATCCTCGCCAATCGCGACAAACGTCAGAAAAGACGTTGCACAGACGCATCGAACGCCCGTTAGCAAATCTTCCGCAACAATTTTGACAAATACCTCCATTGATGTGTTATGCGTCCATGTGACGAAGGCTTCGAGTGCAACCTCATTGTCCACCCGGATGGGCTGCAAAAAGTCGACTGAATCAGTAGAAGCAGTAACGACTGGTCCACGGGCATGCTTCATGGCAGAGATCGCAGCAACATCGTCGATATGCGCCATCAGCCTGCCGCCGAACAGCGTATTGTGATTGTTCGTATCCGGGGGCAGCACATGGCTTGCTTTGAACGTGCGCGACTCCCGAACAAAACGTTGAATCGTCATAAAGGTAGCTCCCTTCTTTCTTGCAATCGGATTATGAATGATGACAATCTTCTCTCCTTTTCATTGTTCCACAAAAAAATGGATCTAATCCTCTTCCTTGGAGTAAGACGGCGAATTTTATCAAAGGCTATGGACGGGATAAGGTATGCGAGAGGGGGTTTTCCGTTTGGGGGATTATGTGCAGTATTTCAATAATCTTATCGCCTCGATCAATGATATTCCGAACAAGTTGATGAGCGTTTTATCTGTTATTCATGCACCCATTCAGCATTTGACGAACACATTGATTGTCACAAACATCCTGTTGGGTCTACTTGTACTGACCTCCATTGCGAATGTGTTTATGCTTTGGCAAAACGGCAAAAAGAGACACTAATGCTGTTGCCACGAATGTCATTTGCCGCTATACTGGTGGAGTAGTTTATGGATAAATATGTAACGGTTGTTGCTACGACCGTCCCTATATCGAAATTGTATGCACAAAAACAGCGGAAAGGAGGGTATCCACATGAAAAAAAGATCATTAATGTCTTTGCCAAAAGGAATTGGATACTCCACCGCTGTTTTCTTTGATCTGACTAAATCACGGGAGAAGTATGTCCAAAAACGGATATAGCGACCATCCTTTGATGGAGTGGGATTCATCAGGATACAGTGGAAAAACGCCACAGGTCGCTTCCTGTGGTTTTCTTTTTAGGGCACCGCAGGATTTCCTGTGGTGTTTTTTTATTTCGAAAAAAGGGAGATGGATTGTATGCAAGGAAACGGAGAGAACATTTACGTAAGACTGGTACAGGAATCAGATGCACAGAGCCTCTTGGCGCTTGAAGTGAGAAACAGAGACTTCTTTCAAAACTTCACTGGAAAGAGAGAAGAGGCATTTTATACGCTGGAAGGACAAATCGACAGAATTAAGAGCGTGGTGGCTTTAAAAGAAGAAGACAGAGGGTACGTCTTTGTCATTGCGGAAAAAGGAAAGGATGAAATCATTGGGGAAGTCATCCTCTCAGAGGTCGTAAGAGAGAATCTGCAAAGCTGCTGGATCGGCTACTTCCTGGACAAAGAGCATAATGGAAAAGGCTACATGACCGAAGCGGTAAAGCTCGTCGTGGCATATGCCTTCGAGACATTAGGTCTTCACCGTTTGGAAGCAGGCGTGATGCCGCATAATATAGGCTCGATCAAGGTACTGCTAAAGGCTGGTTTTCACAAGGAAGGGCTTGCCAAGAAAAACGTGAAAATCAATGGTCGGTGGGAAGATCATCAAACACTGGCGATCGTGAAAGAAGAGCAAACCGATCAGGTGAAGCCCAAGGTTCAGCGCAAAAATCCTAGTACAGTTGCTCCGCCTATGGGATCGTATACACATCTGACGGTCGTTCCAAAAGGAGCCGATTTGCTCGTACTTTCTGGGCAAGTAGGGATGGACCAGCACGGAGAGTTGCCGACAGAAATGAAAGAACAAGTAGAAAACACGCTACAAAACATACTGCGCAATTTCGAAAGTGAGTCAGTAACTGCGGACCATATGATCAAAATCAATATATGGGCAACCGAAGAAATGGATTGGAGGCATTTTAATCAGGTGTGGGAGAAGTTCCACGGGGGGACACCGCCAGCGATGACCATGTCTTACGTCCCGGCATTGGCAGTCCCTTCGCTCAAAGTGGAGATAGAAGCTTGGGCAGCGAAATGGTAGGAAGGAGATAGCGTCGAAAGAAAAAGGGTGAAGCTTTTTGCTTCATCCTTTTTTCTGTAACTTTTTTCTAGCAAAAACGTCACTATTTTCAGGAGATAGAATGATCGTGACGATATTGCTGTTTTGAGAGCAAAAGATGTCAAAACATGAAGGAATATGCGGACGAATCGAGAAGTTCTTTCTATTAGCTGGATTTTCCAAAAATAAGAGAAAAACAGAGGGGAACGAGGAACTTGCTTTTACGAGTAAATGTCAGCTTGCTAGCTGTTTTCTTCCTGATTTTGCTGATGCCTCTGTCCATTGCGCGAGCGGCCACCCATGTAGAAGTGGCGGTCGATCAGTTAAATATCCGAAGCGAGCCAGGTACGACTACCCAGATTGTCGCAACACTCAAAAAAGCCACGCGGTTGCCAATCACCAAACAGCAAAAAGATTGGACGCAGGTAAAGCTGCCGAACGGCAATACCGGATGGGTCAATAATAAGTATGTGAAGATGATAGAAGTTCCACAGATCAAATATGTCAAAAGCAATGTGGACATGCTGAATGTTCGGGCAGAACCAAATGCCACTGCACAAATTTTGCAGATCATCGACAAAAACGGTGTGTTTTTGCAAATGAGAAAGCAAGGGGAATGGGCACAAATTAAGCTGTCTGATCAAAAGAACGGCTGGGTGAAAGCCAGTTATTTGACGGAGACAACGGCGCCAGCACCAAAACCACCCCAGGTACCGCCACAAATCCCGGATCCGATTACTGTGCCAGCACCGCCCCCTCCTGTACTCCCATCCAATACAGGGAGTGGATTCGAACAAGGGACAATCGTATTAACGGAAGGCTATGAAGTTTATGCGCAGCCAGATATTCTTGGTACCGTCATTGGTCAAATCCATGGCGGGATGACGATCAACCATTACGGATATGCAAATGGTTGGTATACCATCAACTTCAACGGTACCTATGCCTATATTTTCAAACCAATGGAACAGACTGGGACAGCTCCATCATTGCCGAGTTCAACACCGGGGGTACCAGCGACTTTGCCAACAACAACGCCTCCCTCTGTACAAGAACTACAGATTCGTGTCAAAAATCCTGATTCCAACATCCGCAACGGTCCCTCAACCGATCATGCTATAATTGGAACCGTTCAACCCGGACAAGTATTCCCGGTTGTACAAACAGCAGGAGACTGGTACATCATCAGGCTGGCAGACAATTCGACTGCCTATATCGCAGGGTGGATCGTAGAGAAGATTCAACCAGCTGGTACTCTGCCACCGACAGGAGCAACGTACGAGTACAACAATGGGATGATTGGAAACGAGAAAGTGTATATCTATCATACCCATAACCGTGAGTCTTGGCGAAATGTAGCACGGAACCAACAAGGAAGCTCGGTAGATGATCCTGAGATCAACATCACGCTTGTTGGGAAAAGGCTGGGCGAGCTGTTGCAAGGAAGAGGCATTTCGGCAATGGCGAGCCAGGACGATTTCGCTCAAAGATTGAGGGAACAAAATAAAAGCTACTCGATGTCTTATTCCGAGTCGTACAAGGCGGTAGCGGCAGCGGCAGCAACCAGTCCACACTTGCAGTACATTTTCGATATTCATCGGGACAGTGATGAGCCACGCAGCAAGGTAGCGATCACGATCAATGGCAAAACCTATTCCCGGATGCTGTTTGTAATCGGAACAGCGAATCCGAACCATCTGGCGAACAAAAAGCTGGCGGAAGAGCTGCACGCCCGTCTGGAAGCCTCTTATCCAGGTTTGTCGCGGGGGATTATCCTGAAAGGCTCAAACCAAGGGAACGGCGTGTACAATCAGTCCATTTCCGAGGGAGCCCTGCTTTTGGAATTCGGTGGTACGAACAACACCTTGGAAGAAGGCTATAATACTGCAGAAGCCTTTGCCGAAGTCTTTGGGAATTACCTGATCGAATCTCAAATTGCATTCCAATAAACGGTCAATAAAAGTAGCACGATTCTTTTCGCCACATGCGAGAGAATCGTGTTTTTTTCCAGGAGGATCATTTATGGCTACGCATCAAGAACACATACAATCAACTGACGATAAAAGTCGTCGTCATCTTCAGGGGGACTGTGAAAGCTGCTTTGGCTTGTGCTGTGTGGCATTGCCTTTTGCTGCTTCCTCTGACTTTGCCATCAATAAAGACGCAGGCAAGCCCTGTAGTAACTTACAGGCAGACTTTCGATGTGGTGTACACACAAAGCTGAGGGACATCGGCTTTCGCGGATGTACGGTCTACGATTGCTTTGGAGCTGGTCAAAAGGTGTCTCAAGTCACTTATGGCGGCCAAGATTGGCGTAAAGAATCCGGATCAGCGAAGCAAATGTACGAAGTATTTCCGATCATGTGGCAGCTTCACGAGCTTCTTTGGTATTTAACGGAGGCGTTGACCAAGCAAGCTGCCCAGTCCCTCCATCCTGCATTGAAGGAAGCGTTGGCGGAGACACAACGCCTGACGGATCACAGTCCTGAGGACATCCTGAAGCTGGACATCGCTTTTCATCGAGCAAAAGTTAACGAACTATTGTTGCAGACAAGTGAATGGGTACGTAAGGACGCGCTTGCCAAGTACAAAGGGGGCAAGCAAGGAAAAACCTATGGCCGAGGCGCTGATCTCATCGGTGCCAAGCTCAAAGGTGCTGATTTACGAGGAGCTCAATTGCGCGGCGCTTATTTGATTGCTGCTGATCTGAGAGGAGCAGATTTGCGGGGAGCTGACCTCATTGGTGCAGATTTTCGCGATACAGATGTGAGCGGAGCGAACTTGACGGAGACGTTGTTTCTCACGCAGGTTCAGCTCAACGCGGCGAAGGGCGATGCAAGCACCAAGCTGCCACCTTCGTTCACGCGCCCACCGCACTGGGCTCATTCCCAAGCATAAAGCTTGCAAAAAGCAGACTGTCCGATGTGGATGGTCTGCTTTTATTATTGATTCAACACTACTTTCGCCAGACATGTGATTCCCTCCAAGACAAGACGCATTTTTTACGAGGTTGGATTTGAATGTAACCCAACTATTTCTATCACTTCGACTACCGCTACTTTTCTTGCACCTTCCATAAAATATCCGAGCACACCCAGCTCCATTCTTTTTGTGTGAACCTCTTTTCGCATTTGGGGGAAAAGAATCCACATGCGAGCTGTTCCTTCTGTAGGAACTGGGCTTGTGTTATCTAAAATGATTTCTCCGTGATCATCCTCAAATTCAGGATGGATGGCAAAGATGCCTGTTATGCTCGTGTCATCCCCATCGTAAGAAAAATCACTTCGATATCCTTGAAACGGCGTCACCTTTCTTCCGCCTTCATTTTCAGAGTAAAATCGATACTTCACCCGAAAATCAGCGGGGTGCCTCCTTATTTCTTGATAGGGTATCCACATGTTAATTCCTCCGATCTTTGAAAAACGTTGTTAATACATTTCTACTTTTGCCGTATTAACTATCGTGAGGCTCACAACCAAACAAATTGCGCAATTTGTTTATTCCATCCAGAAGGGAGGGGAAGTAGTTGGAGATTGCCCAAGTGAACACAGGCATCTGCCAAAACGAAGAACATGAAAGGCAAGCGGAAAGCATGTCGACCGAAACTTTTGCCCAAATTTATGGTGCTTATTATAAGCGCGTCTACAAATATATCTGCTATCGGATCAACAATCATTATGCAGCAGAAGAAATATGCAGTCATGTGTTTGAAATGGTGATATCAAAATACAGCAGCTTTTCGCCGGATAAATCAAACTTTGAGGTCTGGTTGTTTGCGATCGCCAGAAACGCAGTGACAGATTACTTCCGCTCACAGAAGAAAAGAATCAGCTTTTCATTGGATTCGATTCTGAATCTGGTCTTACCGAAGTCGTCACCGGAGGACATCGTGATCCGCGACGATAATCATCAAGCCTTATTTCGAGCACTGGCGAAGCTGAGTGACAAGGAGCGCAATATCATCGCCATGAAATATGCGGCTGGTCTTAAAAACGCAGAAATTGCAGAACTTCTGGGTGTCAGTGGTTCAAATATTGGCGTCGTGCTCTACAGATGCTTGAAAAAGCTGCAAATGGAATTGCAAAAAGGAGGCTTCCGTTATGAAGAGTAAGCATGATCTAGACGATTTTCGTGAACTCACCGACTTGCTTACTGATCTGGAACTAGATGACGCCACTCCAAAAGCCAACATATATAATCGGCTGAAATTCAAATTGGAATCAGGAAACATACAACTACATGATAGCAAAAAGGACGGGATCAATATGAAAACGAATAAATGGAAAGCTGCTACCGTTAGTGCTGTTGCTGTTGTTTGCCTTTTAGGGGCATTCTCGACTACATCGTTTGCCCAAGGAATGCTCCAGACGATCTTGGCACGCTTTCAGGTCGGGAACATGGAAATTACCCAATATGATAAAGAGCTGCCTGCTACACAGTCCAATACCCAAGGAATCGAGATACCTGTAGAACACAAGGCCCCCCCACAGATGACATTGGAAGAAGCACGCGCAGCCAGCGAAATGGACTTTCCGGCACCGACATGGTTGTCAGAGCATTATTCCTATAAAAACACGGTCGTTCATGGCAAGGGTATGGTAGAAATTCAGTATAAAAAAGAGAACGAGTTTATTTCCTTGTTGATTTCAAACGGTGGCGAAAACGGCATCAACACGACAGAGGGTGTCAAGATCGAAACCATTGGCGGGAAAAAGGTATATTTCGCCAACGGGATCGTGATTTGGGAGCATGAAGGATTCACGTACGAGCTGTACCAGATGGCAGAGAAGAGCTTTGATGCTGCTACTATCGGCAACATCATTGATTCCTTGTCAACGAAATCCGTCAAAAAATAAGCGGTTGTTAACTGTTCCACTCAAGATGGGCCTAGTAACAGGGCCCATTTTTCTATGTGCCGTCACAGAGTGTTAAAAATCATGTAACGAATCGGACACCCTCTAGGGTCAAAAGTCCTGCTACAATTATACATGACCGGAAATATACAGGGTAAAACAAAACAAAAAACTCTCTCACGAAGATGAATGCGAAAAAGGGGGTTACAAGAGAGAGAATCATTTGTGAATTTTTTCACATAAATTTGTGATTTTTTTCACAAAGTCGTAATAAATGCTGGTTTCCCCACTGGTATAATTCCGGTACATAAAGGCCAAAACGCGAATAGAAAGGGATCTTGTACATGGATATAGTGGATTTGGGACGACTTCAATTTGCGATAACGACTATCTTCCATTTTGTTTTTGTGCCGATTTCCATCGGGCTTTCATTATTAGTAGCCATTATGGAAACGATGTATGTGGTAAAAAAGAATGACTTGTACAAAAAAATGGCCAAGTTTTGGGGAACCTTTTTGCTCATAAATTTTGCTGTCGGGATTGTGACAGGGATCATGCAGGAGTTCCAATTTGGGATGAACTGGTCTGATTTCTCACGATTCGTCGGCGACGTATTTGGAACACCGCTAGCGATTGAGGCCCTCTTAGCATTTTTCCTCGAATCGACTTTTATTGGGCTTTGGGTGTTTGGTTGGGATCGTTTGTCCAAAGGTGTGCATCTCGCATGTATTTGGCTCGTATCCATCGGAACGATTCTTTCGGCTCTTTGGATTTTGGCAGCCAACTCGTTCATGCAGCAGCCAGTCGGCTTCGCTATCAATAACGGACGTGCAGAGATGGTCGATTTCTTCGCTCTCCTTACCAATGGACAATTACTATATGAATTCCCGCATACCGTATTTGCGGCATTTGCGACAGGTGCCTTCCTGGTAGCAGGTATCAGTGCTTGGAAGCTGTTGAAAAAACAAGACGTTACATTCTTTGTGCAATCTTTCAAAATTGCGATCGTGGTAGCATTGATTTCCTCTCTTGCTATTGCTCAATTCGGTCATGGTCAGGCACAGTATTTGGTTGCTACCCAACCGATGAAAATGGCAGCGAGTGAAGGGCTCTGGGAAACAAGCTCAGATCCAGCACCTTGGACAGTTTTTGCAACGATTGATCCAGAAAAACAAGAAAACGGTTTTGAAATAAAGATTCCTTATCTGCTTAGCGTCCTGACGTACAATTCACTTTCAGGTTCTGTACCGGGCATGTTGGAATTGCAAGCAGAGTATGAGAAAACCTACGGTCCAGGAAACTACATTCCACCCGTTCGGACGACCTTCTGGAGCTTCCGCATCATGGTAGCGGGCGGTAGTGCAATGATTTTGCTGGCTTTGTACGGGGCATATCTCGCTTTACGCAAAAAGCTGGAACAGCCAAACAAGCGGTTCATGCAGTTGATGGTTGCGGGTATCTCGTTGCCATTCATCGCAAACTCGGCAGGGTGGATTATGACGGAGGTAGGGCGTCAGCCGTGGACGGTATTCGGGCTACTGCGTGTTGAAGATTCAGTTTCGCCAAGCATTAGCACAGGAGAGGTATGGTTTTCTCTCATCGCCTTCACGACGATTTATCTCATCCTGCTGTGTCTCTTGGCTTATCTGTTTGCTCGTGTGGCCAAAAAAGGACCGGATATGGATAGTCATGGGGATGTAGAGGATTTACAGCTTCAGGACCCATTTGATCGTGTAAGGAGTGAACGTTATGGAGCTTAATGAACTGTGGTTCTTGCTCATTGCCGTTCTGTTTACCGGATTTTTCTTTCTCGAAGGCTTCGACTTTGGTGTCGGAATGGCGACACGTCTGCTATCACGAAATGATTTGCAAACCCGGGTTTTGATCAATACGATTGGCCCGTTCTGGGATGCCAATGAAGTCTGGCTGATTACAGCCGCTGGTGCGATGTTTGCAGCGTTTCCGGAGTGGTACTCCACGATGTTTAGCGGGTATTATCTCGTGCTTACGCTGATTCTACTTGCGTTGATTGGACGCGGCGTAGCATTTGAATTTAGAGGCAAAGGGAAAGGCGAGGCTTGGAAAAAGACGTGGGACGCAGCGATTCTGATTGGAAGCTTTGTACCGCCAATGTTGTTCGGAATGGTCTTTGCCAGCCTCGTGAAGGGTGTGCCGATTGATCAGAATATGGAAATGACTGCTGGCTTCTCTGACATTGTGAATGGTTACTCGCTGTGGGCAGGTGTGACAGTTACAGGACTATGCTTGTTGCACGGCCTGAACTTCATCTCGCTACGAACCGTGGGCGAGCTGCGTGAAAAATCACGTGTACTGGCAGCAAAGCTGTTGCCGATGCAAGCGGTTCTCATGGCGGTGCTTGTAGGGTGGACATTCATGGTAACCGATCTCTTTGAGCGCCAGGGTATTTTGTTGACAGCAGCCGTACTCTTAGGTGTTGTGGCTTTTGTACTGGCTCGTCACTTCTTGAGACAAGGCCGGGAAGGATGGGCTTTCGGGATGACAGGTGCGATGATCCTTTTGACGTTTGTCTCGATGTTTATCGGCTTGTTCCCACGGGTGATGGTCAGCACGATTGATAGCGCGTTTGATTTGACCCTCTATAATGCAGCTTCGAGTCCTTACACGTTAAAAGCAATGACCATTGTTGCAGCAGTGCTTTTACCGTTTGTGCTTGCCTATCAGGCGTGGAGCTACTTCGTTTTCCACAAACGAGTCACTGAAAAGGATCATTTGGAGTACTAATGGACAAGGAATTGTTCCGCTTACAAGGAATCCGACCGGTTATGCTGCTGCTAGCCGGTCTTTCCCTCCTGCAAAGTGCGGCGATTATCGGTCAGGCACTACTCTTGGCGAAGTCGATCGCAATCTTGTTTGAAGGTCAAGCCGTTCAGATGGCGTATCAGCCGCTTGCACTGTTTTTGGTCATGATAGCCGCTCGTCATACCATCGTTTGGCTGCAAAAGAAAGTCGCTGGCCGTTTTGCTGAAGCTTCCAGTGAGTCTTTGCAAGAGCGAGTTCTATCTCGATTGTTCGCGCGTGGTCCACGTTTTGCCGCCAGTGAAGGAAGCGGAAAACTTGTTACGCTTGTCCTAGAAGGTGTAGAGCGTGTACGCACCTACCTGGAGTTGTCTGTTCCGCGTACGCTGGATATGGTTTTTGTTACGTTTCCGCTTCTGGCATTTGTCTACATGCAAGATGTGATTTCTGGACTGATTCTGACGGTAACGATGCCTGTTCTCATTGGATTTTTTATCGTACTTGGTCTGGCGGCGCGTAAACAGGCAGACAAACAATGGCGTTCGTATCGAATGCTATCCCATCACTTCACCGATTCGCTTCGCGGGCTTGCGACGCTCCGGTTTTTGGGACGTAGCAAAGACCATGGGGAAACCGTCGGGCGAGTGAGCGATCAATATCGATCTGCTACGATGCGTACGTTGCGGGTGGCCTTTTTGTCTTCATTGGCACTCGACTTCTTCAGCATGCTGTCAGTTGCGTTTGTGGCGGTTGGTCTTGGGTTGCGGCTGATTGAAGGAAACTTTGGATTTGAAACGGCATTGGTCATCCTGATTGTTGCACCGGAATACTTTTTGCCAGTACGGATGCTGGGATCGGACTACCACGCCTCATTGGATGGCAAGGAAGCGTTGGGGACTATTCGTACCATTATCGATAGTGCCGCCACGGATGAACATAAGGCGGAGCCACAAGCAACAGATAGCCAGACGTCTCTGACAGGTGTTTTGGATGGAACGATTACCTTGTCCGATATTCGTGTCGTCGGTGAGGATGGAAGACAGGTACTGGGTCAGGTATCTGCGGAATTGGGCAGCAACATGAGAAGAGTGGGCATTGTAGGGGCGAGCGGGGCTGGAAAATCAACCCTCCTTGGAGTGCTAGGCGGCTTTTCTGATCCCGAAGCTGGCGTGGTACAAGTAGATGGGCAACCCATTACGGGGGATGCGAAGCAGGAGTGGCAGCGGCAAATCGCTTACATTCCACAGCATCCGTATTTGTTCAATCAATCGTTGGCGGATAACATTCGCTTCTATGAGCCGGAAGCGACGCAGGAACAGGTGGAGCAAGTGATTCGTGATGTTGGTCTGGGAGAGCTGGTGGACAGCTTGCCAAATGGCTGTGACGAAATCATTGGCGAAGGGGGACGCACGTTAAGCGGCGGACAGGCACAGCGGGTTGCATTGGGACGTGCACTGCTTGGTAACCGACCAGTGATTTTGCTCGACGAACCGACTGCTCACTTAGATATTGAAACGGAATGGGAGCTCAAACAGACCATGTTGTCGGTGTTGGGGGACAGGCGCGTATTTTTGGCCACGCATCGCTTGCATTGGATGCGAGACATGGATTGGATTTGGGTAATCGACCAGGGACGGCTGGTAGAAGTGGGGACCTATGAACAGCTCGTTGCACAAAAAAGTGTATTTTATCGGTTGTTGACAGCTGGTGCCAAGGGGGAGAAAGGATGAAGGAAGCGCGAGAAGGCAATCAGGGGTGGTTTCTTCCATACTTTCGCCAGTTTTTCTGGCAGTTTGCCGCAGCGGCTTTGCTGGGAACCTTGGCAGTGGCATGCGCGGGTGCTTTGCTGTATACGTCCGGGTATCTGATTTCTCGCTCCGCACTCCAGCCCGAAAACGTCTTAATGGTCTATGTTCCCATCGTACTTGTCCGGGCATTTGGTTTTAGCAAAGCAGTCATTCAGTATCTGGAGCGTTTGGTTGGGCACGATGCAGCTTTGCGTGTGTTATCGCGTATGCGTGTGCGTTTGTATCAGGCCATCGAGCCGCAAGATCAGCTCCTTGGCACTCGTTTTCGTACGGGAGATTTGCTTGGTGTACTAGCGGATGACATTGAGCAACTACAGAATGTTTATCTGCGCTTTGTGCTGCCAGCCGTCTCGGCGGTCTTCCTCTATGGGGCAGGTATTGTAGCACTGGGAAGAATGGACGGGATGTTCGCGCTGCTGATGGCGTTGTACTGTGGTTTTCTGCTGTTTGTTGCACCCGCGGTAGTCTTGTGGTCATCCATTGCCAAGAGTCGTCGGTTCAAGCAGGAGAGACAGGCAGCATACCGGGAGCTGACCGATGCTGTTTTTGGCATGAGTGACTGGATTCTCAGTGGTCGTACGCAGCAGTTTCTCCAGTTGTTTACAAGACGGCAAAAGACAGCTACCCAAATCGAAAACGCCATTCGACGCGGAGAATGGCGCGTCCAGTGGATGTCGCAGTGTGCAATCGGTGGGGCTATTGTCTTATTGGTCATCTGGGCGGGCGGACTTGCCGCTGCGGATCAGATTCCCGCTACGTTGGTTGCTGCGATTGGACTGGTCGCCTTTCCGTTGATGGATGCGTTTGCCCGTATTTCTGACGCTGTTGTGCGAATGCCAGAATACAAGGAGTCTCTGGAGCGGCTTCGGGAGATCGAGGGCAGTCGTCCAACCATTACGGAAGCGCAGAAGGAAAAGCTGGCTAATCAAGCCGGAGGTAGTTTGAAGCTCGATCATGTTCATTTTCGCTACCCACATGCCAGCAGTTTGAGTGTGCAGGATGTGTCGTTTGAGGTGCCTCAAGGGGGGAAAGTCGCGTTGCTCGGTCGCAGCGGAGCGGGTAAATCGACGATACTAAACTTGATTCGAGGTGCCATACAGCCACAAGCAGGTCAGGTGACCGTAAATGGGCAGCCTGTCCAGTCAGAGGAGACTTCTGCTTGTTTGTTTTCCGTGTTGAATCAGCAGCCGTATTTGTTTGACACAACCGTAGCCAACAACATCAGGCTGGGTCGACCCGATGCCTCCGATGAAGAAGTGCGTGCTGTGACAGCTCAAGTCGGTCTGGATCAACTGATTGAATCCCTACCGGACGGTTATCAAACACGGATGCAGGAGACCGGTCTGCGCTTCTCTGGCGGAGAAAGGCAGCGTATAGCCCTTGCCCGGATTTTGCTGCAAAACAAGCCAATTGTTCTCCTTGACGAGCCCACGGTGGGATTAGATCCGTTGACTGAAAGCGATCTGATGGCAACGATCTTCCGTGTCTTGCAAGGGAAAACATTGATTTGGGTGACTCACCACTTGAGCGGAGTAGAGCAAATGGACGAGATCATTTTTATGGAGCAGGGATTCATCTCAATGCGAGGGACACATGAGCAGTTGTATCAGGACAATCCAAGGTATCGCAACCTGTATACATTGGACTGTCCATTGGCGCCAGTGTTGGAAAAATAAGAAGGGGAAGAGAGGCTGTTCCAAAGAGGGACAGCCTTTTTCGCTTAAGATAAGGCCTCGCTGGTTACACCCCGGTAGTAATGAGTGTGCCCGTCATCATAAGTGGTTTGCCCTGAAAACTCGTGGTAATGACTTCCGTCTGGCAACGGAATAGGCGGACTCGTCCATCCCCTGTAGTGATGCACATGTCCATCATCAAACGTGGTCGTGCCTTCGTAGTAATGGACGTGCCGATCTCTCATTCCTTCTGGGGGCGACGTTCTGCCACGTATTCGATGACGATGACGATCCGAAATGCTTGTTAGTGTATCATACCCATGAAAATGCCCAGGTCGATCAGCAAATCGTATAAAGCGTAATGAATGAGAGTGCTGAGAGCTCATTAAGAAACGCCCCTTTACAATCATTTATCACTAATAAATGCGTTCGTCAGGCGTTTCGAAACGGACATTCGTCTATGCCGTTTCATAACTTGCAAATGCAGAACACGAAAAGCAAAAGAGCCTTCCTCATTGGAGAAGGCTCTCGTCTGATTAAAACAGTTTTTTCCCCATGATATGATCGAGTGGAATCACGCCAATGACTCTACTATCATCGCTATTGTTACGATTATCTCCCATCACAAACACATGGTTTTCCGGTATGACGATTTTGGAATCAGGTACGTCGACCATCTTTTCTTTTATGTACGGCTCGTTTAACGGCTGCCCATTCCGATACAGGTTCTCGTTCTTAAACTCCAAAGTATCGCCAGGTTTGCCAATGACTCGTTTTACCCAGAATGTTTTGGCATCGCTATTCCCCATGGCGAGCATGAGCAGAGGATTTTCAAGGATGTCATCTTTTAACGTACGATCCCGGTCTACACGGCTGTCGATCACTACAATATCGTTGTACTCAGGGAGATAAGAGAATGTGTGGGACAATTTCGACACATAGATGCGTTCGGCGTTTTGCAATGTGGGCTCCATCGATTGTCCATTTACTTTAAAAGGTTGGAGAACAAATATGTTAACCAGCAACGCAAGTGAAAGGGAGATGCCCAACGTTTTGGTCCAGCCCCATATTTCTTTTACACTTTTCAATTCAGACCGCATCCTTCCACGTGAAAAATTACTTGGTGTGGCTATTGATTAGTACGTGAAATGGTGCTTCTTGGTTACGGAAATGAGAAGAGAAGCTTGTGAAGCAAACGAAATTAAGGTCCATTTCCATCTGCTTTTATAATCTTGCACTTCATGTTCTTGGTAATAAGCTGAGGGAGTGCTAAGGGCGTTATAGACCATTAATCCAGCTAGTGTAAGGAGACCAAACGCAAGATACTCAGCATAATTGCCAGCCTGATCGATGTTCCCTGTCGTCATCGCTATGATCATACAGAGAATCTGCAAAACAGCGCCAAAACCAAGTGCTTTCAGCATGTGAACGACCTACTTTTTTGGATAGTGTAGACGATAATGACGAGTGGTCATAAGATTAGATCTTTTTTATAAAAGTAACCCGGTCGTTCCCTTTTCCATCATAATTAGAAGTCACATCGATTCCATCCACCATTTGATCTCCTTTTTCAACCGCAAAACCTAGCTTCGTGTGGAAGGAGATTGAGCCTTTATTAACAGGGGAGGTAATGCATCGAATCGTATCGCATCCTTTTTGTTTTACGGTTTGAAAGAAATGATGGTATAATTCGCGGCCCCATCCATCTTTTCGCTTGTCTGGATGTACCCCAACGAAGTGAATGTAAGCTTCTCCGGGGAACGTCTGGGACAAGAAGCCGATGAGGAAAGCGATAACTTCTCCATCCTCTTCAACAATAAAGCTCGTTGGCTGGAAATGGATAAAAAACAGCTTGGGTAACATATCAGACATTTGTCGCCCACCCCACCAATCGTTGAGAACCGTAATAACTTTGAGGTAGTCTTGCTCTTCTACATTTCGGATTTTCATCATGCGTGTCTCCTTATCAATATAATCACTGTGACAAGTCTTTCTGCTCCGGCAGTTTTTCCCAGACTACTATGATTAGCGTTGCGATAGGACCGAGGATTAAAGAAAGAAAAAACCAATTAAGACCGCTACGATTTTTTCCTTGAGCTAGTCCAGCGTTGATGAGGGCCAATGTACCCCAACCAACATAATATTGATCTTCCATTTGAGAATCTGCCTCCATTGTTGATATGTTGCTCCTATCATATACGTAATAAAGAGAATAGAGTTGCTAAGAGTTTTACAAAATGTGTATGAACAAACTAAAAATGGCCAATCGAAAACGAAGGGCCACTGAGAGGAGCATAATTCACTTGGTCGAGTGGTTCCCTGAACCATTACATCATGCGTTTTGATGCTCGGTTATTTATACAAAATATCATCCCGTAGTGATCCTACTTTGCCGAGAGCATCGGCAATATCTTCTTCGCTGACACCAAAGTGAGTCAAGGCATCACGCAGATGCTTAACGATAGCATCAAAATGAATGGGTTGCAGATTCATTCCTTCGTGAGCTTTTGCCATGGACTGGCCAGAATATTGATTCGGACCACCGAGGGCATAGCTGATGAACTTTGTTTGGTGTTTACGCTGTTTTTCCATATCGGTGTTTTTGAAAAAGTGGTTCACGGTGTCATCAGCTAAAACTAAATCATAAAAGTAGTCCACTACTTTTGCGACCGTATCTTCCCCACCATATTTCTCGTAAAACGTGCTCATTATTGGCCTCCTTAGGACGTTTGCTTCCCTTATATATTCCACCATTGTTGGAAACCTATTAAAGAAAAGCCCGCAAGCTGATGCCGATTGCGTTTCGACGTCAGCTTGCGGACTAGATGCATGCTATGTGGGCTTTGCTTTAGCCAACTTTCCTGATCACTTTCGAATTTCCACCTGAACTGACAATGATCCATCCTTCAGGAACAGGCGAGGCTTGCAGTACCTCAATCTGTGTTCCGTAAGGAGCCCCATTGACATTTCTGATCACATTCGATCCTCCATAGGTTCGAACCATGATCCATCCTTTTGGGATAGGCGAAGCGAGCATCACTTCTACCTCCGTGCCGTACGAAGCACCGTTCACATTCCTGATTACATTCGATCCTCCAAAGGCTCGCACCATGACCCATCCTTCAGGAATAGGGGAGGCGAGCATCACCTCTATCTCCGTACCATAAGAAGCACCGTTCATATTTTTGATTACATTCGATCCTCTAAAGGCTCGAACCATGACCCATCCGATTGGGATAGGCGAAGCGAGCAGCACCTCTACCTCCGTGCCATAAGAAGCACCGTTCACATTCCTGATCAGGTTTTGCGTTCCTAAAGTTCTAACGATAACCCATCCGGCTGGAATAGGTGAGGTAAGCGACACCCAGATTTCTTCACCATACGTGGCGTTTCTGATGTTTTTATTGGAAGCGTAGGTGGTTGCTTTTTCCTGTGTAGGGAGCGCTGCCCCTTGGACTTGTGTGGCTAGAGAGGGTACTACGACGACTGAACTTAATGACAGGATAATAAGTGCTTTTTTAAACATGAGCATCAACCTTTCTGAAATGGTGAATGTTGTTTAGAAAACAATCATCGAGTCGCAGTTAAAAAGTTGTATATTTCTAAAAATACCAATTTATTACATTTTATACGATTATCGTTCTGATTACTTTAGGAGATATTGTCGAATGGCACGCAAAGTTGACAATATGTTGAACAGGCGTGAGAAAAGCAAATAACCCTCTCATCAGTTGAGAGGGTTGAGGTAAGGGTAGATTGTCCGCGCGCGGTGCGTAATAGAGAGTATTCCTATTTCATAAAGCTTAGAGCCACACCAATGGAATAAGGCACAAGCCATAAAATCCATACGATCAGGCTAAATTTATGGAATTGCTTGATCTGATTTTCTTTCTTTTTCCACAGTACGACACACGCCCACACTGTATGGAAAAACATCAAGATCAGAGCGATCAACCCAGTAATGCCATGCAAATTTAAGCTGGAGCTCTCAGCGAGCAATTTCATAAAGGTAGTTCCAATGGTATCGAATACTAAACCGAAACCAAAAAAGATAAGATGGGTCAGCTTTAGTTCTCCAGAACGTCTTTCGCTCCATACGCCAATCGTGTAGGCAAGTAGAGCGAGATTTATAAAAATGACAGCTGCTGTTAACATGTTAGATCATCTCCTGTATCATTTCTTTTGACTACGCTTGTAAGTGTAATCGTTGAATATGAACGAGAGATGAACACAATCGTTAAGTGTCTAGAGTAAGTATTCGTCAGCAACTAGTTGCGTAGAAAAAAGAGGCTTTCATATGCGAAAGCCTCCATGAATAATCCAAACATTTAAGGAATTGTCACCGATACGGTTCCAACTGCTCTCCCGATTCCAGTGTTCCTTACCAATATATAGTATTTTCCTGCGGGTAATTCTTCGGAGCTTGTAAAAGTAAAGGATCCGCTACCCTCAAAGCGTCCAGTACCCAATGTTCCACTAGATCCATCTGGACCAAAACTCAAGATTCGATAGGTCAAGTTGGGTTTAATGGAGGAAAGCCTGCTTTTCTGCGTTACATGAACAGTAATCTTTCCAGGTGACTGAATATCGAACAATTTAGAGTCAACAGAGCTTCTACTCCCTAATTTAGTGTAACGCAAAACTTCTGTGGTTTTCGAAACAGGAGCAACCGCTTCTGTAGACTGTGGTTGGGGACTGCTAGCTATTGTGCTTGTCGGAATAACAAGCATGGCAGATAATGCGAGAAGTGTGGTTTGAATAAATTTTTTCATTATTACCACCTCCAATTTATTGGTATTTAATAATACATTACCTTTGCATCCAAAAATTAGCAATATTTTCAGGTGAGAAATATACATAATAAAGGCCCATTTTAAAGGAATACATGGAATAGGAACTGATGCCCCTTTCGAGGAGCACCAGCCCTGCAGAGTTAGTTTTCTAGTTGTGACAGATCATCTGCATCAAACAAGTGTTTCAAGATGGCGTGGCTCACCTCGGTCACAGGCTCGAAAACAAAAGCAACCAGGTGTTCGTGCGGCTCCAAATAGTAATTCCTGTAGCCTAGCTGAATCAACTCCCGATTGAGTCGCGCTGCATCTTCGAAACTTGCGTAAAAATACAGATACTTGGTCATAATATCACCTCCTTCCGCAGTAAACCGTAGCAGAAGGAGTAGAATCACACCAACGATCATGACCTTGATTTCCAATTGGAAAAGGAAAAAAACCCTTATTGTAAATAAGGGTTTTTCGTGCCCAGAACGAACGATTCTCCGAGGAAATCCACGTAACCATGATTCCGCAACAACGTGGGGCAGACCGACATTTACCTGTATGGATTATGTATATTTGCGGCTATGAAAATAACCATACAGAAAACTCATGATCATACCGATACTGGATATTCCAAAGCTATCCAGGTTGTACCGAGTGAGTCTGTATGTGTAGATTCTATTCGCAAGTTGAGCCAGAGCGAACGCAACAAATAGGTAAAGGGAAATATCCACAAGAGCATCCTTCCTAAAGTGTATGGGATTATATGTAAATCATATCACGGAGGGACCATTCTTGAGATGAAGTAATTCCGTTGAAGCCGAAGAAAAATAAGAAAAACCCTTAAAAAATAATAAGGGTTTTCCTTTTCTCATAACCTGCTCGCTCTACCGATTGTCCACTTTTTCTGGATACATATCATGATTCATCATCCGATGGCTTGCCATCTCCTCGTATTTCGTCCCCGGCTTCCCGTAGTTGCAATACGGATCGATCGAGATGCCGCCGCGCGGAGTGAACTTGCCCCATACCTCGATGTAGCGTGGGTCCATCAGCTTGATTAAATCGTTCATGATGACGTTCACGCAATCCTCGTGGAAATCGCCGTGATTGCGGAAGCTGAACAAGTACAGCTTGAGCGATTTGCTCTCTACCATTTTGATGTCAGGAATGTAGCTGATATAGATCGTCGCAAAGTCTGGTTGGCCGGTAATCGGGCACAGGCTGGTGAATTCAGGGCAGTTGAATTTTACGAAATAATCGCGGTACGGATGCTTGTTGTCAAAAGATTCCAGTACGCTAGGGTCATAGGAGTAGTTGTACGTTGTGCCTTGATTCCCCAAAAGAGTGAGGGAGGATAAATCGCGTTCTTGTTGATGTGCCATATGAGTACAGTCCTCTTTTCTTCCATGAGAGTAAAATATCGTTTAAACGCCTCGTTTATTGCCCCAAACAAGCGCATGTAGTTGGGGAAGAACCTTCGCGTCATTCATGTCAGGTGTCGCCATCGCCTGATCAATCAGCCATTCAAAGCTCTCCAAAAGCTTTTCCCGAAGCCGAGACGTATCAGCGTCCGTCAGATCACTGTTTCCTGGCTGTAAGTAGAAAGGAACATCTGGATAGCGCTGATGAATCGTCTGTGCATAGGCAAAGTCGGCGTCGTCGAAAACAACGACTTTCAGGCTAAGTCCTGGATGTTTTTGTTCCAACAGCTCGTGCACAATTCGATCAAGCGCTAGAAAATCTGTTTCCATCCCGGAACTAGGCGGCTTTGGTGAAATTGTAATGTCGTCAATGAGTGGTAGCCACGCTTGCCACTTGCTGCCTTGTGTTTCGACTGCTGTGCGAATGCCATGTTCCTTTAAAAGGGCGATTAAGTCACCGATGCCAGCCAAAAGCGCAGGATTTCCCCCGGAGATTGTGACATGGGAAAAACGGTCCCCGCCTAAGCGAGTGAGCTCCTCCCAGATCGCCTCGGGCGACATTTGCCGGATTTCATCACGGGCAGATCCATCCCATGTAAAAGCGGAGTCACACCAACTGCAACGATAGTCACAGCCAGCAGTTCGAACAAACATCGTTTTTTGTCCGATAACCATTCCTTCGCCTTGAATCGTAGGACCGAATATTTCCAAGACCGGGATCATTCCATCATCCACTCCCGTCTTGCCTCTGCATAGCTGGTCGGTGTCTCGAACAGGCGAACGAACTCCACCCGAGCGCCGTCGTAGCGGTCACGGTAGGCATCTGACTGCAATTGTTTTTCCATCTCTTCGAAAATCCACACGACCATGTTTTCGGCGGTGGTATTCATCGGAGGAAGCATTTCATTCAGATAGCGATGATCCAAATAAATTTCGATGTGCTCTTTCCAGATTTGCTTGATGTCACCGAAATCGATCACGAGTCCGATCTCGTCTGGAAAGCCACTGATGCCAAATACGACCGTGTACGTATGGCCGTGCAGGTTTTTGCACTTTCCTTCATAGGCGTGCAGATGATGTGCAGCGTCAAAAGTAAATTCCTTGCTTACCAAAACGCGTTTGTTATGGTAGCGAAGCTGTGATTTTTGAATATGGGTACCCAGTGCCTGCATGCGGTCGACGATACGAAAATCAAAGTTCGCACTCATCAGGCTTTTTCTCCAGGTTGATTTTTCTCGGAAAGATACGTGTCCAGTCCGGCTTTTCGCAGGTGGCAGGCAGGGCATTCGCCACAGCCGTCCCCTTTGATGCCGTTATAGCAGGTGAGGGTATTTTCGCGAATATAGGTGAAGGCACCCAGATCGTCCGCCAGCTTCCACGTTTGTGCTTTGTTCAGCCACATGAGCGGCGTGTGAATCACAAACGGGTAGTCCATCGACAAATTCAATGTCACATTGAGTGATTTGATAAAGGCGTCACGGCAGTCGGGATATCCGCTAAAATCCGTTTCGCATACACCGGTAACCAAGTGACGTGCTCCTCGTTGCTTGGCGAAGACGCCCGCAAAGGAAAGGAACAACAAGTTGCGTCCGTCGACGAACGTGGATGGCAATTGGCCTTCTTCCTGGGTAATATCAATATCTGTGCGGGTGAGTGCATTGGGCGCGAGCTGGTTTAACAGGCTCATGTCCAATACGGAGTTTTTGACGCCGAGTTCTGCGGCAATTTGCTGGGCGCACTCGATCTCCAGCTTGTGTCGCTGCCCGTAATCAAACGTGAGGGTTTCTACTTCGCCGAATTGCTCTTTCGCCCAAAACAGGCAGGTAGTGCTGTCCTGACCTCCGCTAAAGACGACAACGGCTTTTTCCTTTTTCATTGCTCTCCATCTCCTTTTGAAGTATCGAAGAAAGAGAGTTCTTGAACTTTCCTGCAAAAAAACAATAACAATACCAAAGAAAGGTACTGTTATCCGGCTTAGTTTTTTATAGAGGGAGTTCGCGAACCTCTCCCGTGCAGATGCACGGATTTCTTATTTGTGGAACCCAAATGGGCACCTTGAGACATTATACAACAATCAGCGCCAAAGTGGGGGGATTATCGCTTGGAAAAAGATTGACGGATGGAGGTGCTACTGCTAGTGTTTTTTTCATAATCGATCAACATGGAGTGGAGCGGGTGATTTTGATGAGAGATGTCCCTTTCGTGGAAGAATATCGCGGCGGCATTCTGGAGAACGTACATAACGGCATCGTGTGCGGCGTGAATGAAAAAGGAGAGGTGGCTTATCAGGCAGGTGATGAGAACCATATCACCTTATTGCGATCCGCAGCTAAGCCCTTTCAAGCCATTCCCATCGCCAAACGTAAAATTGATGAAAAATTCGGACTGAACAGCAGCGAAGCAGCACTTTTTGCGGCCTCACATCGTGGTGAAGTCTATCATATGGAAGGCTTGGAGTCGATTTTACGAAAGACCGGCATTCGGGAGGACGAATTGCTTACTTGCCCGACTTATCCGCTCAACGAGGAGCCGAAGTTCGCTTGCTTGTCCCAAGGCATAGAAAAACGCAGACTCTTTCATAACTGTGCGGGAAAGCATTTGGGGTACTTGGCGCTGTCGAAGGATCAAGGATATTCCACTCATGATTACTACAAGGCAGAGCATCCAGCGCAACAGGAGGCATTGGAGGTGTTTGCCAACCTGGCTGACTATCCAAAAGAGCAGGTTCAGCTAAGTGTCGACGGCTGTGGCTTCCCGGTTTTTGCGTTACCGCTCAAGAACCTGGCGATCGCCTATCTAAAGCTCGCTTGCCCGGACCTGATCGAGGATCGCACGACGCGTGAGGCAGTAGAGAGTGTGACAGGGTGGATGACGAGTAGTCCCGAGATCATTGCCAGCCACAACTTCATCTGCACAGCACTTTTAATGGATGAAAATATAATTGCTAAAGGCGGGGCGATGGGTGTATATGGCTTTGCTTTGAAAAAGGAGAGACTCAGCTTCTCGCTTAAGGTACTGAATGGTTCGGAATTAGTATGGCCGCTTATTATCGCATCGATCTTGGAGCAGATTCAGTATGATAATCAGGAAACCATCGACCGACTGCATGCACTGGCACCAAAAGCTATTAAAAACGACAATCAGTTGGTGGTAGGGGAGAAACGACCAGTTTTTGTTTTGAACAAATGCTAAAAACGGAGGGGAAGTATCATGCTAGTGGAAGTGATTGCGACTTCAGTTGAGGATGCAAAACGTGCGGAGCAGGGCGGAGCTGACAGGCTGGAGCTCATCTCGGGAATTTTGGAGGGAGGCATTACTCCGAGCTGGGGATTGATTGAGGCAGTGGTCAAGGCGGTTTCCATCCCGGTAAACGTCATGGTGCGACCGCATAGCCAATCATTTTCCTATACAGCAGAAGAACTGGCGGTCATGCAGCAGGATGTACGTGTCATCCGTGAGCTTGGGGCAGCAGGTGTCGTTTTTGGCATGCTGACTCCAGAAAATACGCTCGATCAGCGGGGATTGGAGCTATTGCTTGGTGAGTCAGGTGCTTTGAATGTGACATTCCATCGTGCTTTTGATGATGCTGTGGATCAAATCGAAGCAGCGCGTATTCTCCTGGAATATCCCCAAGTGCGCACCATTCTTACTTCTGGGGGGCAAAAAACCGCCATCGAGGGAGCTGATTGCATCGAGCAGCTCGTCAAGCTGACAGAGAACACGCAGCTCACGATTTTGGCAGGAAGCGGATTGTCGCTGGCTAACGTGGGAGACCTCGTGAAACGTACGGGTGTCAAAGAGGTTCATTTTGGATCGGCAGTACGAGAAGAAGGACAGGCTCTTCGATACGTCGATGCAGAGCGAGTGGCAGTCATCAAACAACTACTGTAAGCATAGAACAAGCCGATACCTTACTTCGTCAGGGTAGCCGGCTTGTTGTTCATTCGCTTCCGTATCCAGTAACCGACGATGAGAATTATCGGATACAAGAACCCTTTTGTTAAATCAAAAAATGGCCAGTACGTATACGTTTCGTATAAGAAAGCTCCGTTTGGAACGATGATAATCGCAATGGCGACATATAAGACGCAAATGGGTAAGGTGAGTGACTGATGCCCCTGTAAATGGAAAAGCTGCTTGATCCCCACGCAGAAACCATACATATACAGTACAACTTTGAAATAAATGGAGACAAACCACATGAGAGCCATCATCGCTTCCTGCCTTTGAAAGAACTCCCCTACATGGATTCGTTTGGCGAGGGAGTAGCTCGGAAAGGTCTCACGGGAAACCAATTCCGGGCCGAGCACCAAAAGCGATAAGAAAATGACGGCAAGCAGACAGACACTACCGTAAATGGCTCCACGCAAAAAAGCAGATGTGAGCTTATGTTTTGCATCGAGGAGTGGAGTAATCATGAGAAAAATAACCAGCTCCGAAAAGGGAAAAGCCGTGACTGCAAATACTCCTCTTATGACGGGCTTTATGCCATTTTCCAAGAAGGGGAGAAGGTTTTTGAATTCGAACTGAGGGCTTAACAAAAGAAAAAACATAACGAATGTAAAGACAAACCAGAGGAAAAAAATTTCGCTGGTCCGTGCAAAAGCTTCAAGTCCTAATCGAACAGCGAATATTGCACAGGCAACGAATAAAAACATGACAGCATGGATGGGTGTTTGCTTCATAATGTGCGTGGTCATGAAATCCCCAATCGTCCGTATATAGACAGCGCCGTTGAGTAATATAGCTCCCAAAAAGAAGAGAGAAAAGAACGTGCCGAGCCAACGCCCAAATATGAGCTTGTTCTTTTCAATCAGCGTTTGTTCGGGGTAGATACGACCGACTACACAAAACAAGTATACGATGGCTAGTCCCAGTACCATGCCGATCAATCCTGATAGCCACCCATCGTGACTTGCTTCAGTCGCAGGTACGGTAGGTAAGATCAGGATGGAATCTCCTATGGTGATGAATGTTACGAGGATGACGAATTGACGGCTGCCAATCTTATCGGAGTTCTGCATGATGCCTCACCTTGTCCGTAGGTTTATCTTACGTATTATTTCCAAGTTCAGGATGGATAAACGAAAAGTAAGAAGGAGCGGTCTCTTGTCTGATTCGTTTTCGGAATAGTATGATAAAAGGAAGCGACAAGAAACGATGAGCCAACAGGAGAAGGGAAGAAAAGCTGTGGAGCTGGAAAAAAGGTTGTCGACCATTATCGGACAAGCGGAGGGGACTTGGGGCGTCGTTGTAGAGGAACAAGGCGTAGCTAAAGGAATCCGTTTTGAACATGTACCGAACGAGCGGTTTATTGCGGAGAGTGTAATCAAAGTGCCGATCATGGCAGCCGTTTTCGCGGCAAGTGAGCAGGGGCATTTTCGATTGGATGATCAGCTTGTTCTACGCCAAGAGGAACTGGTGGGGGGATCTGGGATTTTGCACGCGCTATCTCCAGGCTTGAAGCTAACGATTCGCGACTTGGTGACCCTCATGATTATTCAGAGCGACAATACGGCGACCAATATGCTGATTGATTTGGTAGGAAAAGCGCAGATTGATCAGACCATGATTGATTTGGGAATGCGCCAAAGCTGTTATTCACGCAAACTCATGATTTATCCACTCGATGTCACAGAAAACAATACGATAACCGCTGGGAATGTTGCGAGTATGCTGGGGCATTTGGCAACGGGCAGTTATCTGTCTCAGCACGCCTGCAAAGAGATGATCGCTATTATGAAAAAGCAGCAAGTCCGTAATGGTCTGCCATCCCAATTGCCAAATGAGGAAGAATCCAATTATCCTGCATGGGAGCTGCCGTGTAAATCGGGCTGGGATACCGGCAGACAGCATGATGTAGGCTTGCTGTATACGAACAATCGCTGCTTTTCCATTACGGCCTTATCTAAAGAGGTAACCGCTCAATCCGCTCTGAACACACTAGGATTACTGGGAAGAGCTGTGTATGACTTCGCCATTCTGGCTGTCGATTAGATCGGCAGCTTTTTCATTTGTTTATGGCTAAAACTTGCTTGGAATCCCTTGCTCAAGTAGAGAATAGGCGATAATTGCAATGCCCAACTCTTTTGCCTTATTTGCCTACTCCCGTTCTAATTATTGATTTAAGATACTTTCTTCCAATACAGCATACTTGTCACCGTATTCCTTAATGATATGCTTTTCGCCCCATAAGCAGAGTGAATCGAGAATACTTTTCAAGCTCCAGCCGTACTCGCTGAGCTCATACTCTACTTTTGGCGGAACCTGATTGTAAATAATCCGGTTGATGATGCCATCGTCTTCAAGCTCTCTGAGTTGCTGTGTCAGCATTTTCTGTGTAATGCCGGGCATTAGTCGTTTCAACTCACTTGTACGTTTTTTTCCGTGAGTCAGGTGACACAAAATAACGCATTTCCACTTACCGCCGATGACCTCAAGTGTAGCTTCCACTGAAATGTTATACTTCTTCTTCATTGTTGATTTCCTCCTGAATGATAGGTACTTTTTGGTGCCTATCACACAAAAAAGTGCGTACTTTTACTTTTCGTTAGTCTATCTCATAATAACACTTGTCAAACGACATGAAGCACATTAGGTGGCTGAAAACAGTCATACTAACATAGAGAACAAGGATGGAGGAGACAAGTTATGCCAAAACATTTGCAAGATACGACTACGCTGTACAACGGGGTAAAAATGCCGTGGGTGGGTCTGGGTGTTTTTAAAGTAGAGGAAGGTCATGAGCTCGAGCTAGCTGTAAAAACAGCAATCAAGCACGGCTACCGCAGTATCGACACAGCCGCTATTTATAACAACGAGGAAGGCGTTGGCCGTGGAATCCGTGCAGGTTTGCAGGAAGCGGGTATCACGCGAGAAGATCTTTTTGTTACCTCGAAAGTATGGAATGCGGATTTGGGATACGAGTCCACATTGAATGCATATGAGACGAGCCTGAAAAAACTTGGGCTGGAATACCTGGACTTGTACCTCATTCACTGGCCGGTAGAAGGAAAGTTCAAAGAAGCATGGAGAGCATTGGAGACGCTGTACAAAAAAGGGTTGGTAAAAGCTATCGGGGTAAGCAATTTCCATGTTCATCATTTAGAGGAACTGCTTAAAGACGCTGAGATTAAGCCGATGGTAAACCAAGTGGAATTCCATCCGCGCCTGTCCCAGGATGAACTGCGTGCCTATTGCCAGGAGCAAGGGATTCAATTTGAAGCTTGGTCTCCGCTTATGCAAGGACAGCTATTGGACAATCCAGAACTAAAAGGAATTGCAGAAAAATACGGGAAGTCCATTGCCCAAGTCATTATACGCTGGGATTTGCAAAATGGCGTTGTGACCATTCCAAAGTCGACAAAAGAGCATCGAATCGTTGAGAATGCATCCGTATTTGATTTCGAACTGTCGAAAGAAGACATGGAAACGATTCATGCGTTGAACCAAAATCACCGAGTTGGTCCAGACCCGGATAACTTTGATTTTTAATAGCTGACCGCATACAAAAAACTCCTGAAATTATCAGGAGTTTTTTGCGTTGAGGAAAAGGAATCAAATGACTTCTGGCAACTGAATGTCGTCCATCGCAACCACACATTCAAATTGATTGGGGGAGTCGTGGTGAACATGCTCCTTGAGAATCCCCATTTTCACGAAAAAGCGCAGGCTGGTGTAGACGGTTGAGAGTGTGATGTTTGGCATCTCGTTTTTCAAAGCATGGTATACGTCTTTGGCTGTATAGTATTTCCGAGTGGTAAGCATAAAAAGGAGTACGGCTCTTCTTTGGATGGTTAATCTTTTTCCTAGATGCTTTACTTGTTGTGTGACACTGACAATATGATGGTCCATTACAGGTCACCTCGTTCTTAGATTATAATAATTACTATATTATAATTATCCTTTTTATTTTGTGTGTAGTCAACTTTTTCTTTCTATATCTTATCCAGCTCAGGGTTTGCGTGTGCATGTTTCTGGGGGAAGCGTAAATCTTACATAAGAGGGATAATGAAATAGGGGTTTTCTTTTCGACCAAAACATGGTAGTGTATGTGCGGATTTTGCTTACGTGATAATGTCAGGAGTGGAACCATGTGGCACGAAAAAGACGAACCGCAATCCAGATGAACAGTCCGCAGCGAAAAGTGCTCGAATATGGCATGCTGGTTCTAGGATCGCTAGTATTGGCAACTAGTTTCAATCTGTTTTTGAATCCAAACCAAATTGCTTCTGGAGGCGTTTCTGGGCTGTCTACGATTTTGCACAACTTGTTTGGTTTTTCTCCGGCAGTGGTGCAATGGGCAATGAATATTCCTTTGTTTCTATTAGGATTCAAACTTCTCGATCGGCAATACAGTTTGAAGGCGGCAGTTGGTTCGATTGTTCTCCCTTTGTGTGTCATGCTGACCAGTCACCTACAGCCGTTAACCACGAATCTCCTGCTGGCAAGTATTTATGGAGGAATCGGGGTAGGACTTGGGATTGGTATCGTATTTCGGGGGAGAGGATCGACGGGCGGTTTTTCAATTGCATCACAAATCCTCCACAAATATTCAGGAATTAGCTTGGGTGCATGTGTAGCTGTGTTTGATGGACTAGTGATCTTGTTTGCAGGGATTGTATTCGATCCGGAAAAAGCATTGTATGCACTTATCGCGTTGTTTGTGACCAGCAAGACGATTGATATTGTTCAGATGGGCTGGAATACATCCAAAGTCGCTTATATCATTTCGAATGAAACAGATACGCTAAGAGAAACCATCTTGTACGATTTGGACCGTGGTGTCACTTTGTTGGATGGTGCTGGTGGATATACCGGAGACGCGCGTAAGGTGCTCATGGCAGTTGTCAGCCAAAGTGAAGTGAGTAAGCTGAAAATCATGGTGCGATCCGTGGACCCAGATGCATTCATTATTTTATGCCCTGCTCAGGAAGTGTTGGGAGAGGGCTTTCGAGCGGGATAATATTATTATAGAAGAAAAGAGCGGTGGGGAGTCGTTCCACTGCTCTTTTTTTGTTCGATTTTTATTTTGAATGAAATTATTTTAGATTTTCTATTGCATTTAAAATTTATACGTGCTATATTAAATCTCGTGAGCGGGACACATATGAAACGCACACAACCAAAAACAAATCAAATGCCGGTGTAGCTCAATTGGTAGAGCACCTGACTTGTAATCAGGGGGTTGTGGGTTCAAGTCCTATCGCCGGCACCACTACTTAATCTGTAGTAGGGAAATGAAATGGAGCGCTTGATGGCGCG
>NZ_JABSUZ010000035.1:0-57352 GCF_013284345.1 Brevibacillus sp. MS2.2 | reverse complement strand
CGATTGGCCGCCGAAGCAAATAACCAATCAGGTGACGCTGGACTTTCATCGGAAAATTGATGAAGGCAACATCGATGACTTGAACGAATTAATCGATCATACGGTTCAGTCACTTCAAAAGCTGCAGCTACACATGGATCAACAAGCAAAAAGGTAAGCGGAAAGAACGGGGATTTACAAAAGGGCAGATGCGTATTATTATTTTGTTAACCTTATGATATTTTTAGTTAACAAAACGGAGGCTAGTACGCATGAGAAACGAACGCTTGAGATGGCTGTTGCTTTCTGCCATCTTTGCTGCAATGACTGCGGTATTGTCGCAGGTGACTATTCCCTTGCCGTTAATTCCGATTACCGCGCAAACGTTAGCAGTAGGGCTGACGGCGACTATTTTGGGAAAACGATACGGGACACTGGCTTTGGTTATTTACGTTTTGCTCGGTGCAGTCGGATTACCTGTATTCAGCGAGGCAAAAGGCGGCTTGCAAGTATTGGTCGGCAAATCCGGCGGGTACATATTTGGGTTTATTGCAACCGCTTATGTGACCGGGCTTTACTTGGAGAAAACAAGATTCACCTTGAAAAACGCCATCATCGCCAACATCATTGGCATGTTTGTCACACTCGCTTTTGGTACTGTACAGCTCAAATACGTCATGGACATTCCATGGGATAAAGCTGTCGCTTTTGGTGTAACTCCTTTCCTCGTTGTAGGGGTTGTCAAAGCAGTTCTGGCTTCTCTGATTGGCATTAAGGTACGCGAGCGACTGATTGCTTCTCGTCTGTTGCGCACAGATCAACCAGTTACACGATAAACAAAATGATTTCGTAAGCCATCCGAAGTTCGGGTGGCTTTTTTTCGCATAATCTCCTTATCGTGCCGGATACTATCGGTAGGATTTTGCATGTAAAAAGGAGGAGACGCATGAATATCACGATAACCGGCCCAAAAGGCCTTCCGATCTCAGGGAACCTGATGGCATTTCGCCGCTCGCCGCTTCAGTTCATCCGCGACGCAGCAGAAGAACATGGAGAAGTCGTCCATTTTCGCTTCGGTCCTTCCCGCCATGTTTACCTGTTAACGAATCCGGATCACATCAAAGAGGTTTTGGTCAGCAAGCAGGCGCATTTTCGAAAAGGGAAAGGACTACAGGCGGCACGACCTGTTGTAGGGGATGGAATTCTCACCAGTGAAGGAAAAAAGCATCTGCGACAACGGCGTCTTATGCAGCCAGCTTTTCATCGAGAGCGTATCGCCAACTACGGAGGGGTGATGGTCCGCCAAGCAGTTGATCTGATGTCGGATTGGAAAACAGGGGAGCTGCGCGATATTCACTCGGACATGATGAAAGTAACCCTTGCGATCATTACAGAGACTATGTTTGGCAAAACCGTCAAGGAAGGCGCCGATCAGATTGGACATGCCATCGATGTCGGTTTGAAATACGTGGCAAACAAAGGCTCCTCTTTTATCGACATTCCGTTGTCCGTACCTACCAAAAGCAATCGGGAGTTCCTGGAGTCGAGTGAGCTGCTGGACAAAACGATCTATTCCTTGATCGAAGCTCGTCGTAATAGCGAAGGAGAAGAGCACAAGGACTTGTTGGGGATGCTTTTGGCTGCGCGTGATGAAGATGATGGGGAAGGAATGACAGATGAGCAGGTGCGCGACGAGGTCATGACCATTTTTGTAGCTGGTCATGAGACGACTGCGAATACCATGTCGTGGATTTTCTATTTGCTGGCTACTCATCCCGAGGTGGAGAAAAAGCTGCATGACGAGCTGTCGACGGTGCTATGTGAAAAGCTGCCGACAGTCGAGGATCTTCCCCAGTTGAAGTATACGAATCTCATTGTACAGGAAACGCTGAGGCTCTATCCTGCGGCCTGGACGATTAACCGGGAAGTGGTAGAAGAGGTTGAGATAGGCGGTCACACGTACAAGCCTGGCGATACGCTGATGATGAGCCAATATGTCATGCATCGTAACCCACGCTATTATGAGCAGGCTGAACAATTCATTCCAGAGCGTTTTGACAGTGACCTCTTAAAACGAAACCCTGCTTATGCGTATTTTCCCTTTGGCGGTGGGCCGCGTGTTTGTATCGGAAACAACTTTGCTTTGATGGAGGCAGCTTTGCTATTGGCGACGATCGCACAGCGATATCGACTACGACTGGCTGAACCGAATCAGGCAGTAGAGCCCGAGCCGTTGGTCACCTTGCGTCCCAAGAACGGACTGCCGATGCGTTTGGAGAAAAGATAGAAAAAAATGGAAATAGAAGGCAAAAAAAGAGGCATCTTATCACTACGGTTTCGCCGATTGTGTCAGATACCGAACTGGGGGTTATTTATCACTGAAAGCAACATGCTTACAAAAATTATTTTACAAGTAAAATATAAAGAAATAATTAACTAGGAATAAATCTATATAAAGTAAGGGTAGCTTGTGAAAGCTACCCGTGGAAGAAGGGGATGGTGAAGGAGAAACTGCTTCCCATTCCCAATTCACTGTTTACCATCAAATCTCCGCCGTGAAGCCGGACGATGCTCTTGCAAATTGTTAAGCCTAAGCCTGTACCGCCACTGTTGCGATTGCGTGATTTTTCCGCCCGATAAAACTTGGTGAAAATCTTCGGCAAGTCTTCAGAGGCGATTCCTTCTCCCTTGTCGATCACAGTAAAAAGGACATGCCCTTCTCGTTGATCACAAGTAAGGTAAATGGAGCCATCCGGTTTATTGTAGTGAATGGCGTTGTTCAACAAGTTTTCCATGACACGACGCAGCTTGGTCTCATCCGCTTCGATGTGTAGTTCATTGGAAATACGCAGCTTCCAGTGAAAGGTGAGGCCTGCTTCTTTGATTCTTGGCAAATAGTCCTCAATGATTCCTCTCAAGAAGCTTTTGACATGAATGCGGTTAATGTTAAGTCGGACTTCGGAGCTTTGGGCGGTGAAGTCCTGCAACTCATCCAGCAGTTTTTCCAAGTCCGTCGTTTTTAGCTCGATTTTACTCATCTGTTTCTGTATTTTGGTCATATCCGTCACACGACCGGAGCCGATATATGACGCATATCCTTTAATCGTGGTGAGTGGTGTGCGGAAGTCGTGGGCGATCGAAGCAATCATTTCGGCCTGTCTTTCTTCCGCTAAGCGAAGCTCATCAACCATATCCCCAAAATATCGAAAGAGTTGTCCAAACTCATCATGCGAGCGATACGTAAATGTCACTAACCGTTTCCCTTCCTGGATTTCTTGGGTGACGCGCGATAATTCGTTCACGGGCCGTAGTATCCAGCGAACGAACAATGCGAGCAGAACCAATCCTACCAGACTAATGCTTCCATAAATAAACCAAAGCATCATGGAAACCCCTGTCGTAGCCATCATGTCGTAATCATCTGTGTAGAAATAAACAACGATCTCCCCTGTACGCGGTGGCTCCTGCTGAAAATGGTACTCAGCGACCACTTTGAGGTCACTTTGCTTGGCAGAATCGCCACGGTTTGATGCGGAGGGAGAAGGCATTTTCAAATTATAGGCGCGTGATGTTTTGCTGTAGATGGTGTTCCCATTGGCATCCTTCACGAGCATGCGGTACATCACGTCGTCTGGCAACTGCTTTTCAAGCTCCAAACGCTCGATGGGGTCCTTGAAATTACTGACGAGAAGCAATTGATTGAGCATGACCTTCTCAGCGGCTTCCTTCTCAGCCTGGTACTGATTATGCCGATCATTTTTGAGTTGAGCGACAATAATGTCTTGAAAAACAAATTTAAACAACAAGATGTTGAGTGTGATCAAGGCAATGAAGGAGAGAAAAATTTTATTGCGTAAGCTCATTTAAAGCTTCTCCCCGATAAATACGTAGCCTGTCCCCCATTGTGTTTTAATGAACTGACGCTCTGTTTCCAACTTTTCACGGAGGTTTTTGATATGGACGGTCACTGTATTGAGCGAGCCATAACCATATCCCCAGACACGGTCATAGATTTGCTCTCTTGTAAAGACGATGCCGGCATTTTCTGCGAGGAATGTGAGCAGTTGAAATTCTTTTGTCGAGAGCTCAATCTTTTGATTACATACATAAACGGAATACGTTTCTTTATGAATTTCTAGGTCCTTGAATTTCAAAACGGTAATCGGAGAAGAGGCCGTTTCCTTCTCAGGCTGCTCTTCCGTATGCTTGCGAATGCGCTCATAGCGGCGCAGGTGAGCACGAATGCGAGCGAGCAGCTCTTCTGTATCAAAGGGCTTCGTGATGTAATCGTCTGCACCGATTTCGAAGCCAACTACCTTATCTACCGCTTTTCCTTTTGCACTGAGAAACAGTATAGGCAAATCCCACTCACGGCGAATTTGAGAACAGAGCTCGTAGCCACTCATGTTGGGCATCATAATATCCAAAAGGATCAGGTTGGGTCGGTCTCCTTGGCTGAGCAGGGAGAGTGCATCTTCTCCGCTCTCTGCGGAGGAAACGGTGAAGCCCTCGTTCTCCAAAATGTCTTCTAGCAGTTCAATAATCTCCAGATTGTCATCGACAATTAAAATGTGATCTTTCACCGGAACAACCCCCAGTTACTTCTATTAATAAGGAATACCATTCAAAGAATGGGTCTTGTCTATCATAACATGCTTTGACCTGATCAGGGGAAGAAACCCCGTAAGTTATTAAGTTGTTCGAATATATGGGGGTACATCTTTAGACCAGGTACTAAATTTCGTCAGAAAAAGCCAGAGACGGAGTGTCCCTGGCTTTTATTATTTTGCCGAACGACTATTTTTGAGCTGGTTTTTCCGGCAACGATGCAGCTTGCACCGCTTTTTCCTTTTTCGGAGTTTCTGCTTTCGCTAGAACAGGAACGCTGAGACGCTTGGCGCCTACATACCGCTTGCTCCAGTAGTATGGATCGTTCAACTTGGTGTTGACGACTCCACGACCAGATTCCGAGTGCACGAATGTGCCGTCTCCAATGTAGATACCCACGTGAGAAATGCTGCGACCGTTCGTATTGAAGAACACGAGATCGCCTGGCTGCAAATCTTTTCTGGCTACCTCTGTACCTAATTCGTACTGGGAAGCAGAATTGTGAGGCAGGTCTACACCTAACGCATCAAATACGTAGCGCGTGAAACCGGAGCAGTCAAAGCCCTTTTTGGACGAGCCGGAAGATTTGTAAGGGGTACCGTACAAGTCGCTGACTACTTCACTGAGAGAATTCTCCTCAGCAGCCTGTGCAGCGCCTGCCCCCATAGCAAGCAATCCAGCCATAAATAAAGATAAAACCACCTTGCGCAAAAGAAACTGCTCCCTTCGTGAGCCTACGAGGTTAGCTGAAGGGTTCGGTCGAAAGGACGCCCTAGGCTGCTAGGAGTAGCAACCATTCACCCCAAAAACGTGGTTCCCCCGTTTCCGCCAAGCGGAATTCGGCTATTTTTCGATGTTTTTTTACACGCACTCTTACGAAGATTCTACGCGAGTCCTTTTTTTCCTTCTTTTTATCTGTTCGTTCACATATTCGTCACAAAAATACCGTCAAATGCTGTAACGTTTTCGTTCGACAGTGCAAGCCGCCGTTCGACGCGGGCTGGTTCTGCCTTGTGGGACAGCTCGTCCGATTAGGGCAGGAAATTGTCTCCGTCCAAGGACGGAGGGAAAAACCAACCGCACGCCCGTTATGGGAAGCCTATACCGAGGGCTACAATAAGGGCATAACGTTCCACAAGCACCACATGCAAAACGAATGGAGGTAAGCGAGTAATGAGCGAACGGTCTGGCAAAGTTCTACTCGGGCTGGTTCTGCTGCTAGTCGGTGGGTTGGTTCTACTAGATCTGGTGGGTATCGATATCGGAGACTTGCTCGGGTTCATCATTCCCGGTGTGATCATGATATACGGTGCCAAAAAGATTATGGGACAAACCGGTTCACGCTTTTGGGGAATCCTGGTCTTCCTATTCGGGTTCCTGATGTTGATTGGCAAGCTTGACCTACTATTTCACGCACTTCTGGCCATTGGGGTGATTTATCTGGGATATCGCTTACTGCGTCCCAGCCAAGAACCTAAACAAGCTCCACCTGCTTGGGAGCGTGAATGGGCCCAAAAAGTATTAAAGGAAGATACGCTAGACGCTTGGGAGAAAAACGTAACCAAACGGTCATAACCGTTTTGGTAACCGCAATAACACTGTGTCGCAAGAGTCTTTTGGATGAACAATATGATGTGATATGATGAGGAGGAAAAAATAATGAGTATCTTTAAACGTTTGCGTGACCTGACAGTAGCTTCGGTAAATGATGCATTGGATTCAATGGAAGATCCGGTAGTAATGCTGAATCAATATATGCGTGACATGGAAGTAGAAATCGGACAAGTTGAAGTAGCGGTTGCCCGTCAGGTTGCACTGGAAAAGAAATTCCGCCAGCAATTGGACGAAGCCAATGCTCTGATCGAAAAACGCGATCGTCAAGTCAAGCTCGCCTTGACTGAGGGAGAAGATGAGTTGGCTCGTCGAGCACTCGCTGACAAGAAGCAGTACGAAGGCCGTGCAGCGGAATATGAAGCTCTCTACCTGTCAGCATCCGAGGCAGCTACGCAAATGCGCGAGAAGCTGGCTGAGCTGAAGGAAGAGTTCTATAAAATGCGTGCGAAAAGGTTCACACTGATGGCACGTGCACAAGTAGCTCGTACACAAAAGCAAGTGAATCAAGCAGTTGTCGGTATCGGCAATCAGTCCGCAGGCCGTGGCTTCGCCCGCATGGAAGAGAAAGTCATGCGCATGGAAGCAGAAGCGCAAATGAGTGGACAATGGCGCCAAACGAACCGCGCTTGGGAGAACGCTTTGTCTGACCTGGAAAAGGATGATCTCGATGCAGAACTTGCCAGCATCAAAGCATCCATCAATGAAGTGAAAACACCGGTAGCTAAACCAGTACAATCCTAATTCGACAGGAACTGGGGGACTGGGTGTAGAATAGATTGTGTCAATTCGGCAGCCTGTGTATATCAGGCTGCTTTTCCCCTAGGAGGTACGATTCTTGCAGGACTTCTTGGTCTTTTTGCGACGGTTTATCGCTGAGCCTGGACGCGTCGGTAGTATAATCCCTAGCTCTCGTTTTTTATGTGAGCAAATGTTGAAAAGCGTCGATTGGGCTTCAACCGATGTGATCCTGGAGCTGGGACCTGGTACAGGGGCATTTACCCAAACGATCTATCAGCGCTTGCGTCCCGGCACACAGTACGTGCTTGTGGAACGAGATTCCCATTTTCGCTCTATGCTTCAATCACGTTTTCCCGATCTTCCTGTCAGGGAGGAAGCGACTAAACTTAGGTCTTACTTGGAGGAGCAGAACCTTGCAGGTGCAGATGTCATTATCTCAGGTCTGCCATTCGCCAATTTTCCACAAGAGCTGCGGGCAGCAATTCTGGACGAAGTTCAATCTGTACTGAAGCCAGGGGGCCTATTTATTACATTCCAATATTCGCTACAACTCCAAGCTGAGTTGCAGGATCGTTTTCCCCGGGTCAAGATCGACTTTACCCTGTTGAACATTCCGCCTGCATTCATCTATACCTGTCGTAATGGTCAAAGTGAAAACGATCAGCATGGGGCGTGAGAGAGGAGACTTTTGTGAAACTGTCCCGTTTGCACAAAATGTTGGCTGGTATCCTGATTATTTTTACGGGAATCGGCCTTTTGTTAGATAGTTTGGGTATCATTTCGTTCGGTCTGTTTGATTTGTGGCCGATGGTGCTTATTTATTTCGGCCTTCGTTTGTGGGGGCAGAAAACTAGGATTGGCGGAGGGATTCTAATCTCCCTGGGGACCATCATCGCGATGGATATGTGGTTTGGTGTCGGGATCGATGATTTGTTCCAGATTGCAGTGCCAATCGTGTTTATTTATTTCGGGTTTCAGTTGATTCGGGGCAAGAGCAGCAGACAAGATCAACGTGCGAATCAACCTTTAGGCGATAGGGAGACCCCGTCTGCTGCGGAGACGATTATGACAAGTGATGCGAGTGTTCAGAGTGACGTAAAGGTTTCAACAGAGGAACGCCCTTGGCTAGACAGTTGGAATAAATGGAAGCATGTTAGTGGCAAAATTCCTCATCACGATGGAATGTCTTCATCACCTGACGACACGTTGCCAAAAGATTCCCGCAGTTCTCTGATTGGAGATTATCACCTGACCTCGGGGCGTTTTGAACTGAATCACTTACATGTCTGGCATGGAATCGGGGATGTCGTGATTGATCTTTCCCGGGCAGTGTTGATACGGGATGAGGCGATTCTTGTCGTAGAGGGCTGGGTAGGCGATGTGACGATTTATGTGCCTGTCGATCTTCCTGTATCGGTAACGGCAGGGTTGAGTATTGGTGACCTGGAGGTGCTAAGCCACCGTCAGGGAGGTATCAATCGCAGTGTTAAGATTCGTTCAGATCAGTATGATGAAGCATTGCAAAAAGTAAACTTGCATATCTCGCTGCTTGTCGGCGATATAAAAGTCAAGTACATCTAGGAGGTACTGGCGGATGCGTCGACAGCGATTGGCAAGTATTCAGTGGCAATACGTGCGCTATGGCATGTTACTGGCCGTCAGTGCAGTTACTGCCGCGTTTATTTGTTTCTTTTGGCTATACTTTTTATGGAAAGATCATCCGGGGATTCATCGGTGGTACAACGAAGTAATCAGCGACCGCAACTTCGTGTGGTGGCTTGAAGAATATATAGGCATTAATCTGCCTGCCGATCCAGAGGGCTTGATTCAGCTTGCTGCTTTTGTTGTCTCTTTGCCTGCAGGTGTCTTAGTAGCATTGATCATTTCCTATATCATCGGGAATTTGTTGAAAAAGAGACTCAGTGTACTGTGGGAAGCTGCCATGAAACTTGGGCGCGGGATGCTGTCGTATCGGGTTCCCGAATTGGGAGTCGATGAAGTTGGCGAATTAGGATGGCAGATCAATCGCTTGGCTTCGCAATGGGAAGAGCAAGTGGCATCCTTGCAGCGGCTGTCGAACCACAATGCGGCTCTCGCAGAACAATTGAAGCATGCAGCGGTAACAGAGGAGCGACAGAGATTGGCGAGAGAACTGCATGATGCAGTCAGCCAGCAGTTGTTCGCCATCGCTATGACGACGGCGGCGATGAAGCGGCTTGTAGAAAAGAATCCTCAACGTGCAGCACAACAGATTGAATTGGTCGAAGAGATGGCAGCAGCTGCACAAGCGGAGATGAGGGCATTGCTCTTGCATCTTCGTCCGGCTACGTTGCAAAACAAGTCATTGAAGGAAGCCGTTCTGGAACTTTTAGATGAGCTGACGCGTAAAAATACCATGCAGCTAACTTGGGAGATCGAAGACGTCGAAGGTTTGCCGAGTGGAATTGAGGATCATTTATTCCGCATTTTGCAGGAATCCTTGTCCAATACATTGCGGCATGCCAGAGCTACCCAGATTACAGTGAAGCTGTTTACGCTGCAAGAGCAGGTTCGCCTGCGAGTAACGGATGACGGTGTTGGTTTTGATCCGGATGGGGAGAAAATGACGTCCTACGGTTTACGCAGTATGCAAGAGCGCGTAGCAGAGGTCGGAGGCTCCATGGAGATTTACTCGGCAATTGGGAAGGGGACGCAAATTGAGGTGCGTATTCCTCTAATGTCACAGACGGAACGGGAAGGGTGAAGGCTCGGTGATTCGGGTACTACTGGTAGATGATCACGAAATGGTTCGGATGGGTCTGGCTGCTTATTTGTCTACAGAGGACGATATTGAAGTCGTAGCAGAGGCAGGCAGTGGAGAAGAAGGCGTGCGGATGACGCAAGAGCTGCGCCCGGATGTCGTTCTGATGGATTTGGTCATGGAAGGCATCGGTGGTGTGGAAGCGACTCGGCGTATTCGTGAAAGCTGTCCTTCCAGTAAGGTTATTGTTTTGACTAGCTTTATTGATGATGAAAAGGTATATCCGGTCATTGAAGCGGGGGCATTCAGCTACTTGCTGAAGACTTCACGTGCGGCCGAGATTGCAAAGGCAATCCGCTCTGCTGCGGCGGGTGAGCCAGTTTTGGAATCGAGGGTAGCAGGAAAAATTATGGCCCGTTTCCGTCACGGTCAAGAGTCCCATCCCCATGAGCAACTAACGCCGCGTGAATTGGAGGTTTTGAAGCTGATCGGTCAGGGCAAGTCCAACCAGGAGATTGCAGATGAGCTGATTATCGGGATCAAAACGGTCAAGACTCATGTGAGCAACATTCTTGCCAAGCTGAATGTGGAGGATCGCACGCAAGCGGCTATTTACGTGCATACACATAGCTTAGGCTAATCACATACCATCATGAATAGGTAAACGCGCCAAAAAGCTCCTCGGGTAACAGGGGCTCTTTCGCGCGTTTACTTGTTTAAACCGTTTTTCTTATACACAAGCCGTGAGTTTTTTTCGCAGATGTGGTAAAGATAGTAAGTAACGAATGATAGATGACGGAAAGGAGGGACGGGCTATGAGGCACAAACCTCAAACACGCTCCAAGGTGCTTTCGGCTGACAATGGTGTGGATATCGTCGGCGATGTTCACGGCTGTTACGACGAATTTATAGAATTGCTCAAACGCTTGGGATATGAACAAACCCGAGACGGTACATATCGCCATCCCCACGGCCGAAAGCTCCTTTCCCTCGGTGATATCACGAGTCGTGGGCCTTACTCAATCAAGATGCTGCAATTTTTTCACCATCATATCACGGCAGGTCTGGCTGAGATGGTAGATAGTAACCACGGATGGAAAGTAGCTCGCTGGTTGGATGGCAGACCAGTGACATTGGCTCACGGAGATGAAAAGGTAGAAGAGGAGATTCGGCTGTATCAGCAAGAATACGGACCGAAGAAGGCCTCCTTGCTGCGAGAACAGAGTCGCAGATTGCTATTTTCTTCGCCTTCGCACATGATCATCAAACGGAATGAAAAAATAGTAGCGGTCGCCGTTCATGCGGGGATTCGCGATGATTACATAGGAATGGATTCGCCTGCGGTATACACGTTTTGCCGATATGGCGATGTGGCAGGGACGGGACCGGATGGGCGCCCGATCCGTAGAGAATGGGCAAAAGAACGAAAAGTGACTTCGCCCATAATCGTATGGGGACATGATCCGCATCCAGAGCCAAAACGAAAAAATGGCACCATCAACATCGACCAGGGATGTGTCTTCGGCGGAATGCTAACCGCCTATCGCTACCCAGAGGACGAATTGGTGAGTGTGCCAGCAAAAAGAAACTATTCGGGCTTAGCGGATACGCCACTTACCCGTTTTAAGGCAGACGATTAAAGGGAGACGTTACGTTTTAAGCTTTTCGAATAAACGCTTCAGGATGACAGCTTGTGCCCAGAGTGGCAGAGGTTGGTCAGGCTGTTGACGCCATTGTTCGTCGGTTAATAAGCCTTGATCATACAGCCAGTTGACGGCTTCCTGCTTCCAGTCAGGCACATTCCCTCCTCCGTTTCCAGGAGAAGTGGTGGGAGCAAGGGTCGGTGCTGCAGTAGGTTTTGGAGTAGAAGTAGGAGTCGTAGGGGGCTGGTAAGGAAGTTTAGCGTACGTGCAAAATGCCCGGATTACCCCTTCCGCGAGATCTCGCCAATCCTGTTGCAGTTTATTTGCGTCCAAAGCATTGTCAGCAAAGCCGTATTCGACGATTACTGTCTCCACGCTGCCAGTCTCCCGGTGCATGAAGTAGTAATCGAGTCGCGGATTATCTGGCAGTGTCCGCGTAAAAATGCGTCGATTCGGCATCCCTTCCGCTGCCAGGGCATCCTGGATCAATTGGGGAAAGGTTGGGGGGCCATAAATCGAGTAAATGACCTCGGAGCCTCGGCCGCCACCTGAGTTAATATGGTTGGATATACAGTAGCGAGCGCCGCTGTTTCGAACCAGGGCAGTCCGATCCTCACTCGTCAGAGTCACATCGGTTGTCCGTGTGATCGCGACAGGAATATTTAAATCCAAAAAGCGATTATATTGGTAGAGCGATATTTGCAAATTCATATCTTTCTCGGTAAATTGCGTGTTGTTGCCTCCGCCTGGATCACTGCCACCGTGTCCAGCGTCCAGAATCACAATTGGAGCCATAGTTGCTTCACCTCTTGCTATTAGAATATGCTTGAAACAAAGATGTTGTTGAGGGCAGTGTTCTCATTTTCCAAGTTTTCTAATCACAATTTACAGAAGATAGCCCAACTATGGTACAATAAAAGAGTTCATAATTACGTATAGAGGATGGTAATGTATTGATGGCTTGGTACAACTGGGTAATTCCAATTGTTACATTGTTAATCGGTCTCGCTGGTGGATTTTATGGAGGGACTTATTTATTGAAAAAACAAATGTCCAACATGCAAATGGACGAAAAGCAGCTTCAAGCCATGGCCCGTTCAATGGGGATGAATCTCAACCAAAAGCAGCTTAAACAAATGAGCCGTACGATGAAAAACATGAAAATGCCAAATAAATTCGGGAAGTAGCGTGAAAGGGAGTGTCGTTTAATGGGGGCGACCCGGCTGCGCTACACGATGATCGGTTTTATTGTTGGAGTGTTTATCGTGTATTTGAAAGACCTGCCGCTTGCTGAAGGAACTCGGTTTGCGGCCCCTTTTTACGGAGCGGGGATTGGACTGCTCATTGACGGCATCATTTTACGTATGAAAAAAAGAAAGCAAGAGTAGGGGAAGAGCCTGGCGAATGATGCCAGGCTTTTTTCTGTTGGAAAAGGGCTTTATTTTTCAAGAGATTCAGCAAAATACCGGATGATAAAATCACAGAATTTGCGTGCTGCCAGGGAGAGATATCTTTTTTCGTGCCGAATCATTTGAAAATGTCGCTGGCAGATCGGGTGTTCGATCGGAATCATGACAAGGTGAGGGTCTTCCTCCCGACTGATACAACCGTAGAGGGCGATGCCAAGACCTGCGCGGACCAGCTTTTGGATAGAGCCGGGATCATCTACCCGACAGGCGAATTTGGGGGTAATCTCTGCTTTTTGAAAGAACTGATCGTACAGCATTTGGATGGGAAAGTCCTCTCTGTAGCCGATAAAGGACTCTTCAGCCAGCTCGCTTAGTCGAATACTGGTTTGTTTGGCTAGGTGATGGGTGCGGGGGACAGCTACGTGAATATCTTCTTTCAATACGGGCGTAGTCAAAATATCCGGCACCCTGATCGGCAAATGCGTGAAGCAAATATCCACTTCGCCTGACTCCAGGAGGGTTGCCATTTCTTCAATGGAGGCTTGCGTGATTTGGAAATGAACATCGGGATGGAGGGCGAGAAACTTGCCCAACGGTTCTGATAACAAATCCAAGGTCGACGTTGCCAGATGAATACGACCATGCTCCATTCCGGCCAGATCCGATACGACTTTTTGACCTTCCTCCAAGAGGTTCAGTGCTTTATCTACACGCTCCAAATACGCCTTCCCAAATGTATTCAGCCGAATACGTCCTCGCTCGCGGTCAAATAACGGAACCCCGACATCCTCTTCCAACCGAGCAATCGTTTTGCTGAGAGCAGGCTGAGCAATCCGCAGCTCTTGGGCGGCTTTCGTCATATGCTGCCACTTGGCCACTGTTCGGAAATAGTGCAATTGCAACAATTCCATTTGATTCAACTCCATATACTCAGGTATATCAACTACATGTCAAAAGATATATTTTTGTTTATTTTAAAATCATTATAAACTACAACAACAAGCAAGGCCAACAATCACCTTCCCGGGAAGAATCGGTGATAACGAGAGGTGTCTTTCCAATATGCAAACCGAACCACAACAACAATCTGCTGAAAAAGTTCTTCGCGTACTCGTGTTTACCCTCATGATTACGGTGATGAGTGCTACGATGTTCAATATCGTGTTACCGCAAATCAGGACAGAATTTCATTTATCTTTTAGCCAAGTAAGCTGGGTGACGTCTGCCTTTTTGTTAATCTATGCGGTTGGAACCGTGATGTACGGAAAGCTAGCCGATTCCTACAAGCTCAAACATTTGCTTACATTCGGATTGATTCTATTTGCCATCGGCTCCGTTATCGGGTTTTTCGCTCAAAATTATGGCATGGTGTTATTTGGGAGAATTGTGCAGGCAGCAGGAGCTGCAGTTGTTCCGGCGACGTCTTCCATTATTCCGGTGCGTTATTTTCCCCCAGAGAGTAGGGGGCGAGCTCTAGGGATCTCCATGACCGGGATGGCAATCGGTAGCGCATTAGGTCCTGTTCTTTCCTCTTTGCTGGTCAGTCTGCTCGATTGGAGATGGCTGTTCTGCATGCCGTTGTTCACGCTTTTTGCCGTGCCTTTTTTCCGTAAGTATTTGGAGGAGGAGGAGCGGGAGGCTGTCAAAATGGACTGGATCGGCGGTGGGCTTCTCGCCATAACGATTGCGTTGCTTTTGCTATCTATTACGAATCAGAGCTTGTTGCTCGCACTGGGGTGCATCCTCGCATTCCTTCTGTTCTTGGTAAGAATTCGGACGACCGCAGAACCTTTTGTTCGTCCTGGCTTATTCCGGAGCAAACGCTATTCGCTCGGGCTGGTTATTGCCTTTTTGATGATAGGGAGTGGTTATTCGTTCGCTTTCCTTAGTCCACAGTTGTTGGCCAATGTGAATCATCTGGCACCGGGGCTCATTGGCTTTGTCATGGTACCGGGAGCAATTGTGACCGCGTTCTTGGGGAAAAAGGCCGGGATTCTTGCAGATAAGAAAGGGAATTCGTATTTATTTTACACAGCGTCTGCGCTACTTTTGAGCAGCTTTGTCCTCTTCTCTTCCTTTGCGGGAGTATCCCCGTTCCTCATTGCCGTTTTTCTGATTTTTGGTAATGTCGGACTATCGTTTATGATGATTTCGATGTCAAACGCAATCTCGCAGTCGCTACCAAAGGAACAGATCGGCGTCGGTATGGGACTGATGGCAATGCTGAATTTTATTGCAGGTGCACTTGCCGCTACCTTGTACGGCAAAACGATTGATGGAGGAGCTGCTGTGAGCTGGAATCTGTTCAATAGCTATCCAGGAGCGTCCGTCTATAGCAATATTTACTCCGCTTTAGTGCTCGTGATACTGGGTCTCGCCGTCCTATATTACAGACAGTTCGGCCGCAGCTCGGTGAGAGAGATCAATTAATTGGGTTATTAAAATTAATTTTATTGATAGCCTCCATTGACAATCAGATATAAACCGAATAAAATTTCAAACAATAATAACAATAACGCGAAGAACGGGAACAGTAAGTGGACTGATCTGTTTAGAGAGCTGCGGGATGGTGCAACGCAGTCAGAGAAGCCAGTGAAGCTCGCCCGGGAGCGGCAGGACTGAACGAGATGTAGCGCTGCATCGAGCAGTAAGTTCTGACGGTTAACCTCCGTGATCGGGTTGTGCTGATCGACTAGGATCAGTACATGAGGTGGACTTCTGGCGAGTAGCTGGGGTCAACGAGAGTGGTACCGCGATAGACAAGGTCTGTCGTCTCTTCGATAGAGACGGCAGGCCTTTTTGATTTTCACAACGACATAGAACAAACGCGAAGAACGGGAGCTAGTAAAGCAAATTTCTTGTCCAGAGAGCTGCGGGTAGGTGCGACGCAGTCAGGAAATGCTCGAATCTCACCCGGGAGCGGCAAGGTTGAAAACATACAGTAGACCTTGACGGATCGTCCCACGTCATCGGGACAGCGAGGTGGATTCTCTTTTGAAAAAGAGGGGATCAACGAGAGTGGTACCGCGGCAGCCAAAAGCTTGTCGTCTCTTGTATATGGAGACGGCGGGCTTTTTTTATTACGGAAAATACGACTAAAAAAATTGAGGAGGCATTACCCATGACAAAACGAATCCATATTTTTGATACGACACTGCGTGACGGAGAGCAAGCGCCAGGAGCGTCTCTTTCGCCTGAGCAAAAAATCGTGATAGCAAAGCACTTGGCAGACCTCGGCGTAGATGTCATTGAACCGGGCTTCCCAATCTCCAGCCCTGGTGACTTCATGGCGGTGCAACGTATTTCGCAAGAGGTGCACGGCGTGGAGATTTGTGGCTTTGCTCGTGCGGTGAAAGAGGACATCGACGCTGCTGTTCGGGCTACACAAGCGGCCGAGCGTCGCAGACTCCACATGTTTCTGTCATCCTCCAGCATTCATCTGGACTTCCAACTCCGCAAGTCAAGAGAGCAGGTGATTAAGATTGCCCGCGAGATGATTGCGTACGGAAAACAGTATGTAGACCGGATTGAATTTTCCCCGATGGATGCGACACGTACTGGCGATGAGTTTTTGTTTGAGATGATCGAAGCGGCAATTGAAGAAGGGGCGACCATTATCAACATCCCCGATACAGTAGGGTACGCACTTCCAGAAGAGTATGGGGCCATGTTCACTCGTGTCATGAAAAACGTTCGTGGCAGCGACAAGGTGGAGTTCAGTGCCCACTGTCACAATGACCTGGGACTCGCGGTTGCAAACAGTTTGGCAGCGATTCGAGCGGGGGTCACTCAAGTCGAGGTAACAGTCAACGGGGTCGGTGAGCGGGCAGGGAACTGCTCCTTGGAAGAGCTGGTGATGGCAATTGAGACGCGAAAAGAAGCATTGGATGCCGAGACTGGCATCAGACCGGAGCACATTTACACCACTTCGCAAAAGGTGAGCCGTGCCATGAGCTTCCCGATTGCTTTCAACAAACCAATTGTCGGTCGCAATGCCTTTCAGCACGAAGCGGGGATTCATCAGGACGGTCTCTTAAAAGAGCGCAGCACGTACGAAATCATGGACCCGGAGAGCTTGGGGGTACCTCGCAACATGATCATTCTCGGAAAGCACTCCGGTCGCCATGCGATCAAGCACCGCGTAAACGAATTTGGGATACAGCTGACCGATGAGCAGATGGAGACACTGTACGTCCAATTTAAAGAACTGGCTGACAAGCAAAAAGTTGTCCAGGATCATCAGTTGCTTGAGCTGGTAGGACATACGGTGAACGCGGTACTGGAGCCATTCACACTGGTCAATGCGCAAGTGCTCACCGGCACATCCGGACATCGTATGGCTTCCTGCACGATTACGAACAATGCGACAGGAGAAGAACAAGCATACTCTGGCACCGGAGAAGGACCGGTTGAGGCATTGGTAGCGGGCATCAAGCAGGCACTGCCGTTCGACGTGGAGTTTACGGACATGGAGCTGTATTCATTGTCGTCGGGAGAGCATGCGACAGGCGAAGCGATCGTGACGGTCAGCGCCAATGGAAGTTATTTTAAAGGAGTTGCCGAGCATCGAGATGTACTGATGGCGGTCGCGCAGGCGTTTATGGCGGCGAGCAATCAGGCGGTGCGTGATCATCAAGCCAAAACTGTAGCAGTCGGGGCCAACTAAGAGCCAAACATAAAAAGTCAGCCTGTAGATGTTTGCAGGCTGACTCATCACGTGCTTATGGCTGTAGTGGGGAGCAGAATATTTCCAGACTAGGCTTCAGGCTCCGTCCTGCTGGGGGATAAGACTGCCCGCTCCGAAGGGATTCGCGGGGAAACGCAAAAGTGGTAGCCGCTACGTCGTATGGGCACGGTTGCGTTTCTTTTGCCCGCGAATCCCTTCTCCGCTCGGTAGGACTCCACAAGTCGCTACGTCTGGAAATATTCTTCTCTAGCGTTGCTGATGACATTCTTTCGTTCTTTTAAAGTCTTTAAAACCCGTTCAAGAACGGGACAGCTCGTAGAGGAAACAGGAGAAATAAGCGAAGATCTTAGGGACGCCGACCGAGACGGAATGCAAAAAGCGAAACACGGTCTTAAGCGTCCACCTCTGAAATTACTTCGGTGAATGGACTACTTTGGACGCGGTTTCGCTTTTTGCATGGAGTCGTGCAGAGGGTCCCCCAGGGGGTGGCCCTAGAATCTGAGCGTTTTCTCCTGTTTCCTCCCCACCACTACAGCAACACACAAGAAGTTCTTTAAACTAAGCTGTAAAAATCAACTCATACACCATCTTCACGATCAAGGTAATGGATACGACCAAGAACAACGGACGGACATAACGTACTCCCGTTTTGATGGCCATTTTGGCACCAAGGTTAGCGCCCAAAAGCATCGCGATCCCCATGATGAGACCAGTCATGAAAACGACCTTGCCTTCCATTGTGAAGACAAAAAGCGCCGAAATGTTACTGGCCAGATTCAAAATTCGGCCATTGCCGGCTGCAATCACAAAATCATAGCCAAACAACAGCACCATCAGAAAAACAAAGAACGAACCGGTTCCAGGCCCGAAAAATCCATCGTAAAAGCCGATTAAAAAGGTAAAAGGAATCCCGATGCCGAGCGTAAATTTGGTCAGCCCTTTGTAATTGGAATCTTGACCAAAACGTTTGTTGAAAAGGGTGTAAACGAAAATGAGTGCCATCATGATAACGACAAGGATCTTCAAAAACTCCTGGGGAACGAACAGTACTGTTTTCGCTCCGAAATAAGCGCCGATCAGCGAGACGGGAAATAAGATCAGCATGAGCTTCTTGTCAAATTTACCGCTCTTGATAAAGGTGTAGGAGCTGGTAGCAGATGAAATTGTGCCGGCCAATTTGTTCGTGCCAAGAGCAAGGTACGGGGGCATTCCTAGACCAAGCAGGGCGGGGAGGGAGATGAGTCCGCCTCCACCAACAGTACTGTCAATGAATGCTGCAACGAATCCAAAGACGGCGAGAAGTACGATCGTTGATAAGTCCATTTCCACTAGATATCACCTGATTCTCTTCGTTTGTAATAATCCAAGTCTAGCACGCTCTGTTTTGTTTTCAAGATAGAAATCTTTGAAATAATAAATAGATTAATATACTTTGCATACCGATTTGTTGAAAAACTGTTTGGGTTACAGTATAATGAAGTCGTAAGCTTGACCTACATAATTTGAGGAGGAATGTTACAATGGCACATCAACTTCCTGCATTGCCTTATGCACACAACGCTTTGGAACCACATATCGACGCGCAAACCATGGAGATCCACCACGGACGCCACCATGCTACTTATGTTAACAACCTGAATGCAGCTCTGGAAGCACACGCTGACCTGCAAGGTAAAAGCATTGAAGAGCTGATCAGCAATCTGGATGCTCTGCCTGAGTCCATCCGCACTGCTGTTCGCAACAACGGTGGAGGCCACGCTAACCACACACTGTTCTGGGAAATCATGAGCCCGAATGGCGGCGGCGCACCAACTGGTGAACTGGCTGACGCAATCAACGCGGCTTTCGGAAGCTTTGACAACTTCAAAGCTGAATTCGCAAAAGCAGCTACTACTCGTTTCGGTTCCGGATGGGCTTGGCTGACTGCAGAAGGCGGAAAAGTAGCAATCAGCTCTACTCCTAACCAAGACAGCCCAATCATGGAAGGTAAAACACCTATCCTTGGTCTGGACGTTTGGGAGCATGCTTACTACCTGAACTACCAAAACAAACGCCCTGACTACATCGGCGCGTTCTGGAACGTTGTAAACTGGGATGAAGTTAGCAAACGTTTCGCAGCAGCGAAGTAATTGTAACTTTACCTGTCAAAAGGCTTGTCGTTCTTTAGGAGCGGCAAGCCTTTTTTGTTCAAAGGAAAGAAACGGCATCGATTCTGGATACACTTGTAACTGTGATGATTATGAGATATAATACTTACTAAAAGTAACTAAGTTTAGAAAGTATAGAGGAGAGTGTACGCATATGATGCCGTCTTTTTTCATTGCACATGGTGCCCCGTTACTTGCCATAGAAAACAATGCCTATACAGAATCACTGAATCAATTGCCTGGCCTGCTCCCGCGCAAGCCACGTGCTATTGTCATTTTTTCCGCTCACTGGGAAGCCTATGATCAAATGGTGGGAACCATGGACACCTTCCCGACCATTCACGATTTTGGCGGTTTTCCGCAAGCGTTATACGAAATCGAGTATCCGGCAAAAGGAGATCGTGAAGTAGCGGATGAGACAATCCGACTTCTTCAGGAAGCTGGTATTCCTGTCGCTTTGAACACGACAAGAGGCTTGGACCATGGCCACTGGGTTGTTTTGCGCCATATTTATCCGGATGCAGATATTCCTGTTGTTGCCTTATCGGTTAATCCGAACCTGACTGTAAAGGAGCAATATCAGATCGGCAAAGCACTCAGTCCGCTCCGCGAAAAAGACATTCTGATCCTCGGCAGTGGCGGAACCGTCCATAACTTTTCCTATATGAACCTGAGAGAGTCCGATAGTGATACTTTTGAGTGGGCGGAACAATTCGAAGACTGGCTGCAAACAACATTGACTGACTGGAATGTCGAGGATCTCGCCAACTATCGCGAGGTTGCTCCACATGCCGAAAAAGCTGTTCCCGCGTATGGAACTGAGCATTTTGTTCCGCTTGTGTACGTCATGGGAGCTGCCGATGATGAACGTACAGCGAAGCGTCTGCATATGAGCATCCGTTATGGAAGTCTCAGTCACACCCTTTGGCAGTTTGGTGATACGAAATAATGACCGTGCACATGGAGGATGTTTATCTGGAGTATAAGTCATTACTGTTTTCCCTTGCGTACCGGATGACTGGCTCGGTAACGGAAGCGGAGGACATTGTTCAGGATACTTTTCTTGCGTTGGCAAGTACCGACATCCAAGACATTCACCATGTAAAAAGCTATCTGTGCAAAGCGGTGACCAATCGCTGTCTGGACTTATTAAAATCAGCCCGTTGGAAGCGGGAGCAGTATGTAGGGGAATGGTTGCCGGAGCCGATGCTGGACGCTTCAGAAACCAATGATCCCCTGCAAACGGTGATTGCCGAAGAAGCAGTCTCGTATGGCTTGCTTGTTCTATTGGAGAATCTACCGTCGATGCTACGGGCCGTTTTTGTGCTCCGAACGGTACTCGACTACGAATACAGCGAAATTGCCGCGATGCTCGAAATGACCGAAGTAAATTGCCGGAAGAAGTTTAGTCTTGCGAGAAAAAAGCTTGCTGAAGCAGGATATCAGGCGATCGTCCCTCAGCCGAATCGGACTTCGGGCTTGGTAGAACAGCTAATGCAGGCCATCTCCAAGTCAGATGCGAAGTCGTTGATAGGCCTTTTGACAAAAGATGCTGTGTTTGTCAGCGATGGTGGCGGGAAAGTCCGTGCGGCTATTCATCCCATTTTCTCAGACGAGCGGATTACTGCCTTCTGGATGGGGGTATGGCCGAAGTGGGCTTCTCATGCTACCATGCAGATTCGCTCGATGAATGGCCAAGATGGAATCGCCGTCTACTCCGAAGGTCAGTTGAAAATGATCATCCAGATCACAATGAATGAAGAAGAAGATCGCATTGCACGCTTGTACATGATGGTCAATCCAGATAAGCTTGCCCATTTGCAAAAAGAAAATGAATGATTCGTCACAAGAAAGACGCTTCACTCGTCTTTGAGGTTGAAAGCAAATTCGAGTGGAGAGGACAGATGAATGATGCAAGCTAGACTCAATCATCGTGCAGCAAATCCCGAGGCGTATCAAACCATGCTCAAGCTAGAAGGTTTCGTGAATGGGAGCGGCTTGGACAAAAAACTAATTGAGCTGATCAAAATTCGTGCTTCCCAAATCAATGGCTGCGCTTTTTGCATGGATAGGCATACCCAGGATGCGCGCAAGCTCGGTGAAACAGAGCAACGCATTTATTTGCTCAGTGTATGGAGAGAATCCGCGGTTTACACAGAGGCAGAGCGCGCTGTCCTTGCTCTGACAGAAGCGGTCACGGTCATTACGGCAAACGGTGTTTCTGAAGAGCTCTACCAGCAGGTTCGCGAGCATTTTGACGAGAACCAGTACGTTGCCTTGATTATGGCAATCAATACAATCAACTGCTTGAACCGAATCGCGATTTCCACAGGAATGAGTGCTCCGTATAATAAGTAAAGATCAGTCAAGCAAAAGACACGCCTCTTATGAAAAGGAGCGTGTCTTTTTGCGTTGCTATACATCCATCTCGACTTTTCTGCCTGGATAGAACTGGTTCTCTTCGGAAAGAGGATTGCCTTTGGCGGTCAGCGCAGTAGGCGTAATCCGGAAAATGGCGGTTGTACTGCCCATCGAAGAACGATACTTGATGACATGCTGCAAAGGCAACGGTTCAGAATAGTAGCCGGGGACGTACTTGTCGATCATGGATTGCATCGCATCGCGCATCTCCTCAGGTTCAGAAACACGCTCAATGGTCCCTGCGATAAACACACTCATGTAAGCCGTATCGATATGGGCAGGCACAGGTGAGGCGATTGTGCCGTACTCCTCACAAACACTGAAGCATACGCGGTTGTTGCCATTGATCATTTCGATTTTTCTGCCAGAATCCGCGCCGTGAAAATAAATGCAGCCATTCCACCAAGCAAAATTCAAAGGCAGGATGTACGGCTCGATTTCATTGGACAAGCCGAGATGGCCGACCTTTGCCACTTGCAAAAACTGGTCAATTTGCTTCTGATCAGTAATGGTACGTTTGGAATAACGAATTGGTATCATGTCGAGTCCCCCAGTCTGTCGTTGTTATTTTGATCGTAATGGGTAATTGACTAGGAGAACAGGTGCAATTTCGGTAAAAATGAACGGGTCAGATGACGAAAAATAACCGCCCTCTACTGGCAAGGGCGGCAGTCTCGTCGATTACGAGCGTTTGGAATCCAATTTTTTGGTAAGCTGGTCTTCTCCGCGGTGGATCCAGCCGACGAAGGAATCGCGAATGGTCAGATCAAAATCGAGGTAGACCACGGCGACGAACATGTAGTGACTTTTCCCTTGAAAACGGGAGCGGTAGCGCAGATCAATCCATTTGACCTCATAGCCAAAGGAACGCTCCTTTGTTTCTACATGCACATGATGGGTAAAGGCGAGGAAGGATTGGACTTTGTAACTTTTTTTGGCTGCCGCAATCCGCTCATTTTCCGGTTTGATGGAGAAGGTGTCCAGGATGACGACGTCCCCCGAAATGACTTCACCTACATACCAATGCTGGTCTGTCTTGGCTACGAAGGTCCAATACGTCCAGGAAAGAGTAGGGATGATGGTGAAGGTACCAGCTTTGCCGATTCGCTGACGAACCAGCTCGGTGGTTCGTTTTTGCGTCTGATAGCGCCAGTAGTAGTAACCCGCAATGATCACGTATATCCATAAAAAGACGTGTCCAGGATGCGCGCCTGCCGCCCATAGCATAAAGCCGACGAGATGAGCAGCGAAAATGAACGGATCGAAAATGAAAATGGCGTTGAGCGCCACCCATTTATCGCGAAACGGGTACAGGCCCTTTGTGCCATAGGAATTGAACAAGTCAACGAAGACGTGTAAACAGACGGCCAGGAATATCCAGCCGAGCAAATGCAGCCAATGGGGCTGTGGCATCATGGCCTGGATGAGAACGAAAATGGCTCCAGTCCAGAGAAATAGAGCGGGAACCGAGTGAGAAACGCCTCGGTGGTTGCGAATGTAGGCAGCGGTACCACGAAGGCGGACTAAGCCATCCAAATCAGGTGCCTGCGAGCCAATGACCGTACCAATCATGACGGCCACTGCAAGTGACGGAGTAGAAGCTACGACAGGATCAAGATAGGCGAGCCCGGCCAATCCAAAGCCCATGGCAAAATGTGTGGCTGTATCCATGGAATCGTTGTCTTCCTCCCTTCCTTCCACTTTTATTGTTTATTATAGCGTTTGCCTACGGTTAATTCCCGCCCGTTCTGAAAATATTTGTGTGCTTGTTCGCACGGGGTGGGAAGGGTATGATGAAAGCGTTGAATCGTTAAAGGAGGAACATGTCGCATGCTAACGGTTTTCATTGAATACAAGCTGGATACTGAAAAACGGAGTCACGCTCTGCAATTGCTCACCTCGATGGCTCAGCGAATGGAAGCGATGGGTGCACATCAGTATCGCTTAATGGAGGGCTTGGATCAGCCCGGTCTGTTCGTCGAAACGTTTGAGGTCGAGACTGTTCACGTATACGAAGAAATCAAGGCAAACCGATTGGCAGACCAAGACTTTTGCGACTGTATTTCCGGTGGAGCTGCGAAACTGCATGTGTGGGCGTTTCGTCCCGTGGAACTGGGTTGAAAAGGAGTAGAGTAAACGGAAATGGCAAGAAAAAAAGAAAGCTTGAAATATACACTTCCTGAACAATTTCATGTGTTTGGCTTTGCCCAGGATTTGCTGGCCTGGTACGACTCACAAAAGCGGGATTTGCCTTGGCGGATCAACAAAGACCCATATCGCATCTGGGTATCGGAGATCATGCTTCAGCAAACACGTGTAGAGACCGTTAAACCTTATTATGCGAATTTCATGGAGAAATTTCCGACGGTGAGTGATTTAGCGAAAGCGCCCGAGGATGATGTCTTAAAAGCGTGGGAAGGACTCGGTTATTACTCCCGCGCGCGCAATCTTCAAGCCGCAGCCCGCGAGGTAACGGTTCGCTATGGAGGAGTTGTGCCGGATACACCAGAAGAGATCGCTACACTAAAAGGTGTTGGTCCGTATACAGCAGGTGCCATTCTTAGCATTGCCTATGAAAAGGCGGAGCCGGCTGTGGATGGAAATGTTATGCGTGTTTTTTCACGCCTGCTGTATTTAACCGATGACATTGCCAAGCCTGCCACAAGAATCAAAATCGAGCATCTCGTACGCCAAGTCATTCCAGAGGGAAGAGCGGGAGATTTCAATCAGGCTTTAATGGAGCTGGGAGCGATGGTCTGTGTGCCGCGCACTCCGCAATGCTTGACCTGTCCGGTGTTTGACTACTGTATGGCGCGTCAGGAGGGAGTGGCAGAAGAGCTGCCGGTCAAAGGCAAAGCCAAACCTCCACGTCCTGTTGATCTGCAAGTAGGCATTATCATTCGCGACGGCAAAGTATTGATGAACAAACGCCCCGATCAAGGGCTTCTCGCTGGCATGTGGGAATTCCCTACTGTTGAAACCGAACAGGAAAGTGATGCTGCCAAGCAGGAGGCACTTGCAATCGGTTTGCGTGAACGATTCGGAATCGATGTAGAAGTCATGCAGCCGCTAGGCACGGTTCAGCACGTCTTCTCCCACTTGCAATGGAACATGCAAGTATGGTCCTGTGACTGGATCGAAGGGGAAGAGCTCCCCGCTCATGCAAGATACGCAGCTTGGGAGGAATTAGATGCTTACACCATTCCAATGGCGCATCAAAAAATTCGCGAGCTGTTGGGACAAAAATAACAAGTAGGCAACGCTGTCGAGCATTTCTCGGCAGCTTTAATTTATTTCATCAAACCGATGTGACGCAAGCCGTGAGATATCCCTCCATCATCGACGCGGCGCGTTACATAATTGGCATGCGGCAGCAAAGCCTCATGCGCATTGCCCATCGCGATCCCCATCCCGACATAGGAGAGCATTTCTTTGTCATTCAGACCGTCTCCAAAAGCAACTGCCTTGCTTGGCGCAAGCCCGATATGCGAGAGGAGCGCTTCAATACCGATAGCTTTTGAACCGCTTTTCGCAAAAACATCCATACAATACTCATGCCAGCGTATAAACGAGAGAGCAGGAATCTCTTCTCTGTACTGTCGTTCGTGTGTATCTGGTGTAAACAACAACGCTTGATAAATATTTTCAGAATGGGCAAAGTCCGCATTGTGATCGGGGGAATCAAGCTTCAATTGCTGAAAGGTCCAATCCAAATACGGATGCTGCTTATGGGTAGAAAAGCCCGCCGTACTGCCTTGAAACACGATGGGATGGTCGTGCTGAGTCGCAATCTGCTGCAACTGTTCGAGTGTTTTGGTCGGGATTGGGTGATCATAAATGGTTTTTCCTTGATAGACGACATATGCGCCATTGCAACTGACATACGAGTCGATGCCGCATTGCTGGGCAAGCTCGTCAAAATAATAATGAGCTCTGCCTGTTGCTAAAACGACCTCGATCTTGTTTCTTTGCAGCTCTTGAATGGCTTCGAGTGTATCCGGTGGTATGATTTTCTCTTCATTGACAAGTGTTCCATCAATGTCTAAAAAGACGATTTGATACTCCATGATTTCACTCCCCACTTTTCTCTTTTGAATCCATTATAGAGCTTCGAGAGAGGGGAAGAGCAGTGGAAAATAAAAAGATCATGCCCCCGCAGACATGATCTTTGTAAAACTGTTTCTTTTTATCGAATCAAAAACTCTGGAAATTGTGTGACGATCTGATGCTTTTGTTCTTCGAGGCGTTTCAGCGCTTGTTGTTGCATGTATTTTGCTTCCATTTGCTTCGGTGTCAATTTCCGTTTCTCAATAATGATTGTGAAGAAAATCATTGGAATGTACATGAGTGTATCCCTCCCATCCCGTTAGTTTGGTGCAGTCAGCTGCCATCTATCGCTTTGACTCCTGTAAACCTCATCATCTGACGCCGTTGTTTGTTTTTCATACCAAAATCCCTCCTGTAGTCAAGTAATCGTGTTTCGTCCATTAAATGCGGCTCACAAATTGTGCTGCTTGAAAAGCATGTTCTTCGGCGCGTTCTTCGAGATAGCGACAGCGTGCAGATTCTGCGAAAAGTGTCTCCGCTTGTTCCTTGTTGCGTTCAATCTTGACTGTGAAAAGCAAGAAGTTCAGTACCATTACCAATCACCCCCTTTCAAGGTGGAAAATGTTAATTGATGAGAAAGAAAAAGACCACGGGCGAAAGCCTGCGGTCTTCTGGCAACAAAAACGGACATGCCGTTTTGAAGGACATAGAAAGACCACAAGCAACAACGCCTGTGGTCGGTAATAGACGAAATGGAAATGTTGAAGAGTACGAATACTACTGGAATTCGTCGACCCAGGAGGCGCTGCTATATTTAGTTGGAACATCCACAAGACGATCAATAAGAGCTGGATTTAGATTCATTGCTATCATCATCATGGTGCTGCCTCCTTTCTTTCCGTAGTAGTAGTGTGTGGAACGTACTCTTAGAATATGGCATTTTTTTCTTGTTGTAAAGCGATTTTTTACCTATTTCTAGAAGAAAGTATATTCTGAATATAATAAAAAATAATAAATAATAAACGAATGTGCAGTTTGGTGGGTAAATGAAGGTTTGCAATGAGCATATAGCGGGTATCCATATAGGACAATCATGACAAGTAGAAAGGTGATGCTAGCGAATGAAAACACCCAGACTGACTGTAAAAACCAAGCTAATCGCTACATTTTCCACAATATTAGTGATCCCCATGCTCTTGCTCGGGTTGCTTTCTTACCAGAGTGCCAAGGCTGAGTTGTCAGATGAATTGCTTACGACTGCCTCTGAAAATGTTCGGCTGATAGATGCGCTTTTGAATCACACACTGATGGAGCAATCGAGGAATGTGGAATGGATTGCTTCTGATATTGTACGCCATGACATCTTAGAAGAGACCAAAATGGAGACGAAAAAGAAATTCAAGCGTTTTCTCGCAATGAACCCGGAAGTGAGTGAAGTGTATATTGGGGACGAAAATGGTGGCATGCTGACTGCGAATGATTCGAAGCTTCCAGAGGGATACGACCCGCGAAAGAGGGATTGGTACATAGCAGCCATGAAGCAACCAGGCAAGAGCATCATTGTGGACCCATACATTGATGCCATAACCGGAAAAATCGTGTTGGGAATGGCGATGTCCTTGCCAGATAAATCCGGTGTTCTGGGAATTGATATTCAACTGACAGCTCTGGACGCGACGGTCAAGCAAGCGAAAATCGGTACCCAAGGATATATGGCGATTTTGGATAAAAACCGAAAAATGCTAGTCAATCCAAATGGAGAGTCTGGTGTTGAGATTGCAGAGTCTTGGGTAGATACTGTATATGCAGAAGAGTCAGGTCGCTTACAATTTCAGCACGAAGGAAACCCTGTCCAAGCCGTGTTTACTACGAATGAAAATACGGGCTGGAAGCTGGTTGGCGTGATGTATGAAAGTGAAGCAGCAGAAGCAGCAAATCCGATTTTTTACACGATGCTCGTGATTATAATTGCTGCGTTGGTGGTAGCTGGCGGAGTCATTTACCTGATTTTGCGCTCCTTACTCCGTCCTTTGCGCATGTTGACAGAAGCAGCGGAAAAAATAAGCCAAGGCGATGTGACACAACAAGTAGATATACGAAGTGACGATGAGTTGGGTACGTTGGGCAAAGCCTTCAATCATATGGCGGTATCTCTTCGTTCCTTGCTCCATTCTGTGAATGATTCTGTTCAGCAACTGGCTTCATCGGCAGAGCAGCTCGCTGCAAGTGCGGATCAGACAAGCAAAGCGACAGAGCAGATTGCAGAGACCATGCAAGAAATGGCGGAGGGAACCGAGCAGCAAGTTTCCCATACGCAAGAGGGTAACGCAGCAGTCGAGCAAATGTCGGCAAGAATTGGTCAGATCGCAGAGCATACACAAAACGTATTCACTGCAGCCCAGGAATCGTCGGACTTGGCAGTGACCGGAAACAAAGCCATTCAATCTGCTGTGTTGCAAATGAACGCATCCAGCGAATCGATTCACGGACTGGCAAACGTCGTGGATAATCTGGGGACGCGTTCCCAAGAGATCGGAAACATCGTGGATGTGATCACTGCCATCGCAAACCAAACCAATCTGCTCGCACTAAATGCAGCAATTGAGGCGGCACGAGCAGGGGAGTATGGACGAGGCTTTGCTGTGGTGGCTGATGAGGTACGCAAGCTGGCAGAGCAATCCGCAAGCTCGGCACAGCAAATTAGTCAGCTAATCACCGCGATCCAAGCGGAGACAAATCATGCTGTGATTGTTATGGATCAGAGCAAGCGTGAAGTAACGGAAGGTATCGAAAAAGTGAACGAAGCTGGCCAGTCCTTCGAACAAATTCAATCAGCCGTCAATGAAGTGGCAGAGAAAATCGGTCAGGTATCTGAAGCGACGCGTGATTTCTCCACAAGGGCACAGCAAGTGGTTGAGATTATTGGTCATATTTCCGAAGTGACACTGCAAGCGTCTGATGGAACACAAAGTGTATCCGCAGCTGCCGAGGAGCAGCTAGCTTCTATGGAAGAGATCGCTTCTTCAGCCGTTTCTCTTGAACACCTCGCGGAGGAATTGCAAAACCAGATCGGCAAATTCCGTATCTAAAAATAAGCCCGGCGCCGTGTTTATATACACGAGCAGCCGGTTTTTTTTAACTTAATCGTAAATAGGTGACGAGGAATGATCCCATCCCCCGCTATCTCCATTCACTGGCCCACGGGATTCAAGCTCATGGATGACTTTGACGTGAAGAGAGGCTCCTTCTGCACTGAGATAAGCTGCCAACTGTGAAAAACTGTGATGGTAATAAAGCAGCTCATTCATTTCCCAATCAGCCAGTGGCACCATGGTTAATTCGGACAATTCCCGACCTATGTACACCCTGCCATTCCTCCTTATGTGGTAGTGGCTTGCCTGATACTGCGAGCTTAGTATGGCTATAGTCGAGAGGATCAAGTCATGCCGGGATTTTTTCCGCAGGTAGAAAAAGCGCAGGTGGAGTTGTATAATGAATAAGTGATTTTTACTTATTAGTACCTGCTATTAATAGTTGGTCAGGTTGGGAGGTAATCTTTTTATGAATACAACGAAAAAAGTAGCACTGGTTACTGGCGGAACGCGAGGAATCGGAAAAGCGATTGCGCTTCAATTGGCAGAACAAGGCTATGACCTGGTACTGAACTATTTGCGTAACCGCACTGCGGCAAGAGAAGCGGCAGCAGAGCTGGAAGCAAAGGGCGCTCGTGTCCATCTGATCAAAGCCAATGTAGGGGATGTAGCAAAAATCAAAGAGTTGTTCGCAGAAATTGACCAGGAGTTCGGTCGCTTGGATGTATTTGTGAACAATGCGGCATCGGGTGTACTGCGTCCACTGATGGAGCTGGAAGAAAGCCATTGGGACTGGACCATGGAAATTAACAGCAAGGCGCTGTTGTTCTGTGCGCAAGAAGCGGCAAAACTAATGATCAAGGGTGGTAACGGCGGAAAAATCGTGAGCTTGTCCAGCCTTGGGTCCATTCGCGTTCTCGACAACTATACAGCGGTTGGCGTATCGAAGGCAGCTGTAGAAGCGATTACTCGTTACTTGGCAGTCGAGCTCGCACCGCATAATATTGTAGTAAACGCTGTATCAGGCGGAGCGGTGGATACGGATGCACTCAAACATTTCCCGAATCGTGAAGAATTACTCGGCAGCTCAGCAGAGCGTACGCCAGCAGGACGCATTGTGGAGCCAGAAGATTTGGCTAATGCCGTGATGTTCTTGCTCTCCGACAAAGCATGGATGGTTCGCGGACAAACATTGATTGTAGACGGCGGTATTTCTCTTTTGACATAATGATTTATGGTAGATGGAGTATGGAGTTGGAGACTTTGTGGTGTTGCGACACAAGACAAAGTTGTCCATGTGTTGTACAATAGAGGAAGAAGGTTACGAAGGAGGCAACACATGCTGATTCGTCCGTTTCGACTCGGTGACTATTCGGCTATCACACGTATTTGGCAGGAGACGGGGTTGGACCAATCGGACAAAGAGTCATTGAACGATTTGGCCCAGCATTTGGCTTGGGACAGCGATCTGGTAATGGTTGCAGAAATTGAAGGCAGAGTGGTAGGAGTCGTGGTTGGCACGATCGACGGAGCACGTGCCTATTTCTACCGATTGGCTGTACTTCCAGAGATGCAAGGCTCAGGTATTGGTCGCGAACTCGTTGAAGCAATTGAAAAGCGTTTCAAGCAACGAGGTGTCAATAACGTCTTGATCATGGTCAATCAATCAAATCCGGAAGTCCTTCCGTTTTACCTTTCACTTGGCTATGAAGTACAAAAATATGTTACACTTTCCAAAAAGCTCTCTTCTTAAAGGAGGCTTGTCCCCATTCAAATAGAGAAGAGAAGAAAGGGGAGAGTCATGTCACCAACTCCGGGCTCCAATATCCGCATAGAAAGTTATAAACATGACCATTCGTTGCACCGCATATGGGACAAATCCACGTTGATTCATACCAGTGATGCGGTGGTGATTGGGGGAAATGATCGGGTCAAGGTGACAGAAGCAGACGGGCGGGAATGGCGTACGCGTGAACCGGCCATTTGTACATTTGGTAGAGGCCAGTGGTTCAATACCATTGCCATGATTCGTGATGACGGTATTTATTATTATTGCAACATTGGTTCGCCCTTCAGCATGAAGGGACAATTGCTAAGCTACATAGACTATGATCTCGACGTAAAAGTGTTTCCTGATATGACGTACTCAATTCTCGACGAAGAGGAGTTTCTTTTGCATAGCAAACAGATGAACTATCCTCCATTTGTTGTGGAAAGAGTGCAGACAGCATTGCGAGAGGTGCTGGATTGGGTAAGCGCACGACGTGGCCCTTTTCAGAACGGTTTTGTCCAACGTTGGTACGAGCGTTATCTTTTAGTACGAGATGATGAGGAATAATCCCTTTCCCGAATGACCGGGGGAGGGATTTCCTTGTTTGCAAAGGAGGTATGATGGTTGAGCATACGCCGCTATTTGGCTTATGTCCTGCCCTATTGGAAACAAATATTGGGCACTATATTCATTGGTATTATTAAGTTTGCGATCCCACTTGCTCTGCCGCTTCTTATCAAATACGTCATTGATGACCTGCTGCCAAGTCCGCTTCCTCAAGAGGAAAAACTGAAGCAGTTATTTTGGCTGATGCTCGGGGCCTTTTTGTTATTTACCGTCGTTCGCACTCCTGTTGAGTACATTCGGCAATACTATGCACAGTGGGTATCCAGTCGTATCCTGTTTGACATCCGCAATCAATTGTTTTCTCATTTACAACGACTGTCGATGCGATACTACAACAATACAAAAACCGGTGAGGTCATCTCTCGCGTCATTAACGACGTAGAATCCACCAAAAGCTTCGTGGAAACGGGATTGATGAATCTCTGGTTGGACCTGATTACGATTACGCTGACGATGGGGATCATGCTCTACATGGACGTGGAGCTGACGATTGTTGCGATTATCGTTTTCCCTTTGTACAGCATCTCCGTCAAGTTTTTCTACAAGCGCTTGCGTCAACTGACAAAGGATCGTTCTGCTGCACTGGCGCATCTGCAAGGCTATTTGTATGAGCGCGTGAATGGCATGTCGCTGATCCGCAGCTTTGCTTTGGAAAAGCAGGAGAGCAAGGAATTTGCCAAGGAGAACAATCAGTTTTTGGATAAAGCCCTGGCACATACCCGTTGGAACGCCCGAACCTTCGCCGTGGTCAATACGGTGACGGATATCGCACCTCTCCTGGTCATTGCCTATGCTGGCTACCAAGTCATCGGCGGGAGTATGAGCGTGGGGACGCTCGTTGCTTTTTATGCTTACTTGGAGCGTCTGTACACGCCCTTGCGTCGCTTGGTGAATTCCAGCACGGTGCTGACTCAGGCCATTGCCTCGATGGACCGGATGTTCGAGTTTATTGATGAATCGTATGATATCGTCGACAAGCCAAACGCGGGGGAGCTTCCTGTCGACCCTGCAACCAATCGCATTCGCGGCGAAATTCGCTTTGAGAACGTGTCCTTCCGCTATCGGGAGGAAGGCCCGCTTGTCTTGAACAATGTGAATCTGAGCATCTCTTCTGGTGAAATCGTTGCGATTGTCGGGATGTCAGGCGGAGGAAAATCTTCGCTGATTAGCTTGCTGCCGCGTTTTTGGGACGTGACAGAGGGGAAAATTACGATTGATGGCATCGATATCCGCGATGTAAAACAGCAAAATTTGCGGCACCACATCGGAATGGTGCAGCAAGATAATATTTTGTTTAGTGAATCAGCAAAAGTGAATATTTTAATGGGCAATCCTGACGCAGATGACAGTGCTGTGCAAGAAGCTGCGAAGGCTGCAAATGCCCATGACTTTATTAGCGAATTACCGAATGGCTACCATACTGAGCTGGGAGAGCGCGGCGTAAAGCTCTCTGGCGGGCAAAAGCAGCGAATCGCGATTGCGCGTGTTTTCTTGCGTGACCCGGGTATTCTGATTTTGGATGAGGCGACGTCAGCACTCGATTTGGAATCAGAGCACACGATTCAGGAGTCTTTGTCCAGATTGGCAAAAGGAAGAACCACCCTAATCGTAGCCCATCGGCTTTCGACGATTACCCATGCGGACAAAATCATTGTCATGAAAGAGGGACAAATTGTTGAGGAAGGCAGGCATGAGCAATTGCTGGAGAGAAAGGGCGTATACTATGGCCTGTGGAGTGTGCAAGATTTAGGAAGTACATCCGACCCGCAACTGGGATAAGCAGATGGGATTGGAGGAAATCCGATGGAGATATGGCGCCGTAATTTATATGTCCTCTGCGGATCGTTGTTTTTCGTCATGGTGGCGATGAGCATGATCATGCCTTTTTTACCGCTTTACATTCAGCAGGATTTCGGAATTGAAGATCCTCATCAAGTCACGGCTTGGGCAGGGATTATTTTTGGAGCCAACTTTTTGACGGCGGGCCTCGTCTCGCCTATCTGGGGGAATTTGGCCGATAAGCACGGGCGCAAGATCATGATTTTGCGCTCGGGATTTTTCATGTCCATTACCATGGCACTGACCGGTTTTGCGGGAAGCCTGTGGCAGCTTTTGGCCCTTCGTCTGCTCAATGGACTGGTAGGGGGAATCATCCCTGCCAGTACCGCATTAGTAGCATCCTCTGTACCAAAAGAACGAATTGGCTATGCAACCGGGTTGCTTCAGTCTTTTATTACGGCCGGAACCATTATGGGACCGCTGTTTGGCGGCGTCCTCGCGGAGAAGATCGGCTTTCGGATGATTTTTGTGATTACCGGTTGCGTATTATTACTGGCGACCTTGGTCATTACGTTTACGGTGAAAGAGAATTTTGTTCCACCTGAAAAAAAGGAACGGTCGAGTCTACGGGAAGATTTTCAGATGATCTTTTCTTCCAAAGAGCTCCCGGCGCTCTTTTTTGTAACGGTAATGATCCAGTTTGCATTGTTTAGCATTATCCCTGTGTTGCCGATCTACATATCGCAGTTGCTCGGTTCGGAAGGGGCAAAGGTAGCGCTGTGGGCCGGAATTGTCCAAGCATGCATGGGGGTAGCCAACGTCTTTGCCTCGCCACAGTTGGGGCGTCTAGGAGATCGGTTTGGTTCGCAAAAGGTGCTCTTGTTCTCGCTTTTGGCTGCCGCAATCATCTTTATTCCACAAGGTCTCGTACATACGGTATGGCAATTGGTCGCGCTTCGGTTTTTGTTAGGCTTGTCGCTGGGAGGATTGCTTCCATCCGTCAATGCTTTGCTGCGACGAGCAACACCTGTACATATGGTCAGTCGCGTTTATGGCTATAACAACAGCTTCGTCAGTATCGGCAGCATGCTTGGACCGATGATCGGTGGCTTTTTGGCAGGCTATGTGAGTATTAGCGGAGTCTTTTACATGACGAGTGCTTTCTTGTTTATTAACGCAGGCTGGGTGTACTACAGCTTTTTCCGAAACAAATCTGTACAGCATCCTGATTCTGGAATAGAATAAAAGGTAATTTTCGCGAAAAGAGGTGCACCTCCATTGTGATGGCGAGTCGGTGTGAATAACTTCATATTCCATCAGGACGTATAGGCTGGTCCTGAACCGACAGGAGGTTGTGCTTTATGTGGCAGCGACGCTTTATTTGCCTCTGGGCGGGTCAGACATTGGCCAACCTTGGGGATGTATTTTATATTGTCGCGTTTATTTCGGTCATCTACGCTGCAACTGGCTCCGTCATGTACACGGCGTTTATACCGGTTGTCATCGTAGCTTCGCAGTCTGTGAGCAGCTTGTTGGCTCCGTTAGTGTTTCAGCGATTGTCGTTGACGGGCATGCTCGTGCTGTCGCAAGGCTTGAAGACGATACTTTTGGCTACGGCCTCATTAGCTGTCAGCAGCGGTGTAGGAGAGATCTGGCTATTGTTCGGATTGGGGGCTGCCATCGCCTTTATGGATGGCTGGGCAAACCCTGCACGCAATGCCATGGTGCCGCAGTTGGTAGGACGAGAAGACCTCATGCGAGCGAACGGTTTGCTTGCCACCTCGGATCAAACTGTTCATTTTGCTGGCTGGGCCGCAGGGGGATTACTCGTTTCTTGGTTGGGAGCGGGTATTGTTCTGTGGGGAACGGTCGGTGCCTATGTTGTGGCAACGATCGCCATGACAGGCATTGCACCGGCAAGCCAAAAGCTGCGTGAAGAACAGGCAGCTCGGGCGACAACAAACTGGCTCACTGGATGGAAAACAATTCGCGATGTACCTGTACTGCGACTGTTGGTCGCGATGGATATCGTGATCGGCTTGTCCGGGGGTGTATGGATCGCTGCGATTATGCTGCCATTTGTCCTTGATGTGCTTGGGCAAGGAGAAGAATGGTGGGGCTACATCAATGCCGGTTACATGCTTGGAGCCATTGCAGGTGGGACGTTGCTATTGATGTATGCGGAGCGGATGCGTCGCCATTTATTTCGCTGGATCATTTGCGGTACGATTGGCGTCGGATTCTTTACCTTTTGTTTTGGCAGCAGTACAAACGCGCTGGTGGCACTGTTGTTTTCCTTTGCGCTGGGCCCGTTTTTGGAGATGGTGCATGTAAGCAAGCAGACACTTTTGCAGCAAGAGACGGAAGAATCAGCCCTGCCCTATGTTATGTCAGCAAAGGGGACGATTGATTTACTCGTTTTTGGCGCTTCTGCTCTGATGATGGGGGCTATCGCTGAATGGCAGGGAGTCCGGGCTGTTTATTATGTATCTGCTGGATTGTTACTGATTGCTTTCCTTTTGGCGTTGCGCTTGCAAAAAAAGCAGACGGAGCATACAAGTGGGGTTTCCGTAAATTAAAACACGAACAGGCTGTCTTATCTGTAGACTTTTCTACTGGTAAGGCAGCCTTTTTTGATGATATGCTTCTTGATCATAAGAAGGTATACGTATTTTTTATCTATTTCCATAAAGTGAATTTATCGAAGTACTTACATCAGCTTCATCTCTTTAATAAAATCAACAAACGCTTTTAATAGAGAGATTTGCATCGATTCCTTCCGATAAATCATCCACGATTTGCGCAAGATCGGCTCGCCGTGCTTCGTCCGCAATTGAATCCGGTAAAAGTCTTCACTGCCCGTCAACACAATCTGCGGGATGATCGCATAGCCGAATCCGCTCAGGACCATCTCCTTGCACGTCTCCATGTGATCCACTTCCATCGTGATCGATGGGGGCTTGGAAAACGTCTCCTTCCACCAGTTGTCAAACAAGTTTTCGAGCGAAATATCAGTTTTGTACATGATTCTGGGGAGTTGGGGCAGCTCATGCAGCGAGATCTCCCGCTTGGATACGATCCAGATGTTTTCCGTCATGATGAGATGTTTTTCCTCCGGCCAGTTGTAGTCTCCGCGGATGAAGCCGATATGGACGTCTTGCTTGTACACGGAATTTGTCAGCTCCGAGCTGCGGCTCGATGTTACCTTGAACTCCACGTCCGGGTATTGCGTATGGAATTGCTTTAAGATATGCGGTAGCTTATAGCGGGCCAGGCTGCTCGCTGTTCCGATTTTTAATGTTCCTGATATTTTGTTGTCCATGCTTAACAGAAATTCTTTTGTCCGCTGCAACTGCTGGAGCATCTCGATCGCATACTTCACTAAATATTCGCCTTGCGGGGTGAACTCCACGCCTCTCCTGCCCCGGTGCATGATCGTAATCCCGAACGCTTTTTCTAGCTGCTGAATGCGATAGCTGAGCGAGGGCTGGGATACATACAAAACCTCCGCTGTTTTGGTCATATTTTGCTGCTCGTAGAGTGTTTTTAAAAGCAGCCAATCCTTTTCATCCACGTCTTTTTCACTCTCCCTGCACGCTTTCGTTCTGTACCTTTATTGTAGTAAAAATTGAATGAATCGTACAAAAATTTTATGGAAAATGATAAAACATTCGTATTTCTTTTTATATTCACTGATGTGGTACCTTAATGGCACAGAATTAAAAAAACATTCATGGAGGCAGCAGATGTACGATTTTGGCCAAATTCACAAAATCCCAACCGTGATCATGAGGGGCGGCACCAGCAAAGGATTGCTTTTACGAAGATCGGACCTTCCTTCAGATCCAAAGCTGCGCGATGAAGTCATTTTACGCTTGTATGGAAGTCCTGACAGCACACAGATCGATGGGTTGGGCGGAGGCACCTCGCTATCCAGCAAGCTCGCCATTGTCGGACCGTCCCTTCAGCCTGATGCGCATATTGACTACACATTTGGTCAGGTCAGCCTGGAGAAAAAAGTCATCGATTACCACGTAACATGCGGTAACTTTGTCACAGCAGTTGGCTTGTATGCAGCAGAGGAAGGATATGTGCCGTTACAGGAGCCGGTTACCTACGTACGGATTTACAACACCAATATTAACAAGATGATCGTGGCCGAAATTCCGGTGAAGGATGGGCAAATCGAGTACGAAGGAGACTTTGTCATCGACGGTGTACCCGGCTCTTCAGCAAAAATCATGATCAATTTCCTCAACTCCGGCGGTACTTTTACAGGAAGAACTCTGCCAACCGGACATGCTACTGATATGATCCATTTACAGGATGGACGTCAGTTCGAAGTGTCGATAGTCGATTGCGCCAACGTTGTGGTGTTTGTGAGAGCAGGGGATGTGGACATGCAGGGAACTGAGCTGCAAGCAGAGGTCAACAACAATAAAGGACTCATGTCTACATTAGAAGCCATTCGAGTGGAGGCGGGCATTTTAATTGGAATGATTCAGCCAGATGACAGAGAGATTGTCTCACCATCGTCACATGCTCTGCCAAAGATTGCGATGATTGCTCCGTCCCAAGCGTATAGCACTTCCGATCATCGCACGATTGAAGAGAATGAAATCGATTTGATTTCACGCTATATTTCCATGGGGAGTCTTCACCGTGCATATGCGGTAAGCGGAGCTATTGCAGTGGCAGCGGCGGCCAAAATCCCGGGAACCATCCCGAATGAAGCGGTCGCCACACAAAAGAAAGGAATTCGCATTGGGCATCCGTCAGGGGTGATCTATGTAGAGTCTACAGTGGAACAGGATGGAACCAACTGGATTGTGAACCGGGCAGCGAATGGAAGAACGGCGCGCAGGCTGATGGAAGGCTATGCACATGTGCCCATATCCGTTTTACGCGAAAAATAACTGATTATTCAGCCTTCTATTAGGGAAATGAAGAAAGTCTGTGCAGTGGCGAAATACCCTTTACGGGCTTTGCCACTCACAGAATAATGTAAGCGTTTTACTAAACGAAACAGTAGGAGGAATTGTCATGCAAAGAAAATCGAAAAAATGGATGTTAGCTGTTTTGTCTACAGCACTGACGGTCAGTTTGGCTGCCTGTGGGGGTGCCAAGGAGACTGGTAAAGATCAAGCGACTGCGGCTGCATCCAACTATCCGGAAAAAGCGATCACGCTCGTTGCTCCCAATGGGGCAGGCGGTGGTTTGGATAAAACGGCAAGACTTCTGGCAAAAGGTTTGGCTGACACGAAATTGGTAACGGAAACGGTTCTGGTCGAAAACAGACCTGGCGGGGGAGGCAGCGTCTACATGGCGGAATATGCGACCAAGGAAACCAAAAATCCGTACAAGCTGCTAGTGAACTCACCACCAGTGCTTTTGAACAACCATAAGAAAGAGGGAAATAGCCCGTACGGCTACAAGGATACAACTCCACTGGCGCAGTTAACAAGAGATTACGGCGCGATCTCCGTGCCTGCTGACTCCAAGTATCAGGATCTTAAGTCTCTTTTGGATGACATCAAGGCAGATCCTACCCAGGTGACAATAGCTGGCGGTTCCTCACCGGGCAGCATGGACCATGTGATTGCGATGCTTCCAATCTACAAGTACGGTCTTGATCCGACAAAGGTGAAGTATGTCGCGTATGAGGGTGGTGGAGAATCGATCACCGCGCTGCTCGGAAACCATGCACAAGCTGCTGCCAAGCCTGTATCACTGGTACTGCCTTATTTGGAAGCGAAAAAAATCCGTGTGTTGGCTGTGACTGCACCTGAGCGTCTGGGCGGAATTTTGAGTGACGTGCCAACTATGAAGGAACTCGGTCTGGATGCGGAATTTACGATCTGGCGCGGCGTATTGGGTCCAAAAGAGATGGGAGAAGCCGAGATTGCGTACTGGGACAAAACCTTCAAGGCATTGAGTGAAAAAGAAGAATGGAAACAATTGCTGAAGGCGGATGGCGTAGAGGGAGATTACAAGAACTCGAAGGATTTCAAAGCATTCCTGGACGAGCAGGATAAACAGATCGAGGAACTGTTGAAGGCGATCGGTATTCATAAATAAAGCGGGAAACAGAGGGAAGGGGCAGGACCTCTTCTCTCTTTCGCTCGCTTCGCAGCAGATTTTCAACAGGGAGGAAGAACAGCAATGAGTAAAACATTTGATCGCTATGCCAGCCTGGCTTTCCTTGCGCTGGGTACCGGATTTGTCTACCAGAGCCAATATATTAGCCAAAGCGCTTACGGAAGCAATGTCGGGCCAAACATTTTTCCGATGGGGCTGGGGGTTATCCTGATTTTATTGAGCCTTCGTCTGTTTTTTGAAACCTTCCGCTACAAGGCTGAGGATGGTAGGGAGAAGGAAGTTCTTGATTATAAGCGATTTTCTATCATACTGATCGCAGCGATTGGCTACGTGCTGTTGCTTGAGCCGCTCGGGTATATCATTTCTACCTTTTTCTTTCTACTGGTTGGCTTTCAAACCATGGATAGAGGAAAGCCACTGGCAACGATACTGATCGCCGCTGCTTTCGCCAGTGGAATCTATATCGTGTATGTGAAGCTGCTAGAGGGAACATTGCCAGGACTACCTGCATGGTTAGGCTTATAGGGAGGGAATAGGAAGATGGATACCTTGCAATATTTGATGAGTGGATTTGCTGTTGCACTCCAATGGCAAAACATCCTGTTTGCGTTTGTCGGCGTCTTGATCGGTACAATGGTGGGCGTACTGCCAGGAATCGGTCCGATCAGTGGTGTAGCGCTTCTGATACCAGTCACAGCATCGTTGACAGGTGGTTTGCCACCTGAGGAGGCCGCGACCAGTGCGATTATTTTGCTGGCGGGTGTGTATTATGGCGCGATGTACGGCGGGTCGACTACTTCGATTTTGCTCAATACACCGGGCGAATCATCCTCTGTGGTCACAGCGCTGGATGGTTATCCGATGGCAAAGCAGGGACGAGCAGGTGCTGCTTTAGCGATTGCTGCGATCGGTTCATTTGTAGCGGGGATTATTTCTCTGATCGGATTGGTTCTGTTAGCCAAGCCGTTGTCTGAGGTCGCCTTAAAGCTGGGACCGGCTGAAGAGTTTTCTCTGATGATTCTCGGGTTATGCGCCTTGAGCGGATTCGCAGGCAAGTCGATTACGAAGGCCTTGCTCATGACGACAATTGGCTTGATGATGGCGACGGTCGGGATGGACACGATCTCGGGTGTAGCTCGTTTTACCTTTGACCTGCCCGAGCTGTACCAAGGGCTGGAGTTTCTCACGGTTGCTGTAGGGATTTTTGCGCTGGGAGAGGTTTTTAAAACGATTCTGGACAGAGAGAGCAACAGTGGAGAGATTGCGAAAATAACCCGCATTTTGCCGACGAAACAAGACATGAGGGATAGCGCTGGACCAATATTGCGAGGCTCGCTGCTCGGCTTTTTCAAAGGAATCGTACCTGGCTCAGGAGCAACGCTGTCGTCGTTTCTCTCGTATTTGCTGGAGAAAAAAATCAGCAAGCATCCAGAGAAGTTCGGGAAAGGCGCTATCGAGGGTGTTGCAGGACCAGAAGCAGCCAATAATGCTGCCTCTGGAGGAGCGATGATTCCGCTTCTGACGTTGGGAATACCGGGAACAGGCACCACGGCCGTCCTGATGGGGGCGTTAATCATGTATAACGTCCAGCCGGGTCCCTTATTATTTGAAGATCATCCGTCTATTGCTTGGGGATTGATTGCCAGCATGTTTATCGGAAATCTGATGCTGTTGCTGCTGAACATGCCTTTGGTTAAGGTGTTTGCCAAAATTATTGAAACACCGCCAAAGTACCTGATTCCGATGATCGTCGCGATTTCTGTCTTCGGGGTATATGCGGTGAAGGTTTCGACGTTTGATTTGTTGCTGCTGATCGCTTGCGGGATATTCGGCTATTTTATGTCCAAGCATGACTATCCAATGGCACCGCTCGTTCTCGGTCTTGTACTTGGACCAATGATCGAAAATAACTTGCGTCGGGCGCTGACCATTTCCAACGGTGATCTCATGATCTTTGTCGAACGCCCTGTTTCCTTTGTCTTTTTGCTGATTGCCGTGCTGTGGGTAACGGTGCCGCTCATCATGAAAATGAAAGGGAAAAAAGTGATTGTCAATGAAGAAGTGTAAATAAGGGACGGTTGTACTTTTTTGTAAGAATTTTTTAAAATTTTTGTTTTGATTTGCTAAAAGTAGGGAATTCGATACATGTCTTTTTATTTTGAAGCATTGGAAAAGAGGTGTGTCCATGAATTTGTTTACACGGTTTCTAGCAGCTTTTATGATCATTATACTGCTCAGCGTCGGCGGAGTAGCAGGGACAAATTATTTTTTTCTTGAGCGTCTGGTCATGGAAAATAAATCTTCTCAGCTCGAGGATTCCCTGAATTATGCGGGTGACAAGATTCGTACATGGGCACAAGAGAGGCATGCATCGCTGGCACAGGTTGCCTCTTTGCCGAATATAAACAACATTCCGTTTCCCGAGACAGCGGACAATTTGCCTCCAGAGGTCGAGTACTGGGCGCAGACGGTGAAAGGGCTGGCAGAAGCTAATCCTACGACAACCACAGCGATCCTGCGACCAGATGGCAAAGCGATCATCAATCCGTCGAGGGGGTTTCGTCTTGAGGATTTGTCCTCCCGTGATTACTTCAGCAAAGCCGTTCAGGAACAAAAGCCAGTGATTGGTTCCGCTTTTGTGTCTACAGGGGATGGAAAGGTGAAGCTGCCATTTTCTACACCGGTCTACGATCAAAACAAAAAGCTGTCCGCTGTAGTCCAGCAAGCAGTGACGCTCGATTCCATTGCAGCGTTTATTAACGGCTTTACTTTGGGAACGTCGGGTCGTGCGTACTTGATCGACCAAGACGGGCAACTGATCGCCGGCTCTACTGAGCTCAAGGAGAGCAATTGGTACAAGGAGCAGCTGGATGCGCATGTAAAGCCGCTCGAAGCAGAAGTGGAAAAGGCCAAGCAATCAGGTGATGCCAAACAAATCGAAAAGGCAGAAAAAGAGCTGAAAGCGGGTCAACTTTTCCTGAACATTTCGATGAAGCAATTTCCTCCGGCTGCCAAAGCTATCGAGACAAAAGCGACAGGCCTGATTATGGAACCATATACAAGCTATAACGAACAAGAAGCGATTACAGCTTACACTTACTTGGAAGAGCTGGGCTGGGCGCTAGTAATCGAGGAAAATTACAGCGATGTGTTGGCTAGCATTTACGAGAGTCGTAACATCAGCCTGGTGACGGTACTCGTTAGCCTGATAGCAGCAGTAGGGCTGAGCATTTTTCTTGCACGCTCCCTGATTAAGCCAATCCAGACAATCGTCACAGCGCTCGATCAAACGGCAAAAGGCGATCTTACCTGTACGCTGGCATTGAATCGTTCGGACGAACTGGGTACGCTCAGCAAGGCATACAGCCTAATGACGGAAAACCTGCGCTCCATCATCAATCAGCTCTCGGCTTCGGGAGAGGAGCTGCAGCAGTTTTCCCAGTCCTTGATGCAAGCAAGCTCGGTGACCAGCACGGCCATGACGGAAGTGACTTCGACCATTGTGGAAATTACCAAGGGAGCCGAGGAAACCAGCGGAAATATGGATCAAATCGCGAATGGCATCAATGACTTGAACAGCTTGACAGTCGATATTCAGCGATTTACGGAGCAGACGCGAACGGCTTCTCTTGATATGATGGATGCTTTTCAGGAAGGGAAGGAAGCTGTCTTACAGGCGTCTACTAAAATGAATATGGTACAAAATTTGATGAACCAGAGCATGGAGTCTATGACAGAGCTGCATGTCCAATCAGAGCGAATCGGGCAAATCTCTACCATGATCTCGTCGATTTCCAATCAGACGAATCTTTTGTCGCTAAATGCGGCGATCGAAGCGGCGAGAGCGGGTGAAGCAGGCAGGGGATTTGCGGTGGTAGCTGATGAAATTCGCAAGCTGGCTCAGCAGACAGCAGATTCGACGCAAGACATTCAAGGGATCATTGATAACATCCAGTTGCAAATCAATCAGTTCATGAAGCGCTCAGAGGAAGGGCACGGCGTGATCGAGGAGGGCGTTCGAATCGTCGGACAGACTGGAGAGACGTTGGGTGATTCTGTGGAGCGAGTACAACAGACCGTTGCTTCGATTGACGATATTAAACAGCGGATGGATGAGCAGGTCAAGCTGTCCAGGCAAATGGTCGATGCTGTTTTGGAAGTAACGGCTCTTTCCGAGGAAACATCGGCTGGCTCCGAGGAAGTACGCGCTGTGGCAGAAACGACGCTGGGCGATATGGACAGGCTGACGCAGTCTGTGACAGAACTGGATAAAATGATCCGACAGTTTGAAGCGTTGGTGAAGCATTTTAAGGTTTGAGAAAGGCAGATTTTTGCCGCACACCAGTATCCATCTGCGTGAAAAAAACATTCGCCCGATTCACGACCAAAGGCATGACGAGGGAGGCTTCGATGCAGTCGCGGATGATTACGATGAAGTGACAGAAGCGGAGCTCGCCCATGATTTTCTGATTTTCTCTACACCGATCTATTGGTACGGCATGTCGGGGCAGATGAAAAACTATGTGGATCGCTGGTCGCAGAGCTTGCGTGACAAGCGTTATTCCTTCAAAGAACGGGCAGTAGAGGAAGCAAAGATTTTTAATGCGTGGCTGAAGGACAAACAATAGCCTGAAAGACCGGAGAGAATTCCGGTCTTTCTTTTCTTTCAAACGAGCTCCTCATTCATCTAATAAAAGCGCTGCGTAATGAACTGCTTATAGCCCGGCTACCTATGTGTTAGTAGTTACAAGATAATGGTCAATAAGTAGGTAGGGCAATTGGATATTTCCAAAAACAGGGTAAAAAGCACTAGGTTGTAAATAAAAAAAGGACTTTGTGCTTATTTATGGTAATGGAAACAACTACTACCATTAATTTATCTATAAAGAATGGTCTATTTTGGTATAAGAGATAGAACATTGGATATATCCACGGAGGGAGTAGTCTACGTGAGTAATCGGGTTTTAACCTATGGAAATATTCAAGTGACACCTTACAACTTCACGCATTTGCAATCACTAAAAGTGGTTAAAAAGATGAACGAACACGCGAAGGTAACGATCACGGGCATTATTCCAGATGAGCTGAAAGACAGCTATGTGAATCTAACAAATGAACAAACGCATATCAAAATAGCTTTGACGGACGAGAAGGGGCAGCCGAAGCCATGGTTTCAAGGCATCGTGACGAATGTAAACATCCAATCCGTCAGGGGCATTTATTACCTAACAGTGAAGGCTGTTTCACATAGCTACTTATTGGATGTCAAACCGAGAAAACGCTCATTCCAAAATCCAGCGATGACTTATGCGGCGCTAGTCAAAATGGTGCTGTCCGCATATGGGAAAGCGGATTTTATCGATTCGGTCACGAACGGCAAGGCGATCAATACGTTTGTGATGCAATATGAAGAAACCGACTGGCAGTTTCTCCAGCGGATGGCATCGCGATTCTATACGGGCTTGGTGCCTGCAACGGCTTTTGATCTACCCAAATTTTATTTCGGTCTGCCCAAAGGGAAGGACAAAGGCAAGCTAGAGGTCGCGCATTATACGGTACAAAAGAGGGTGGGAGAATATCAAAGCGCTGCGGAAAACCGAGTGCCAGGAATTGATGATCAAGATTTTACGGTATTTGAAGTGGAAAGCCCGCAGATCCTCGAAGTCGGTGATGAAGTGAGCTTCAAGTCCAAGAAGCTTGTCGTCGGAGAAGCTGTCACTGAAATGAAGGAAGGAATACTGACGCATACCTACAAGCTGTTTCCACATAAGGGACTCTCGCGCAAGAAAATGTATAACAACGCGATCATAGGTGCCTCTATCCAAGGGCGCGTTCTTCAGATTCAAAAAGATAATATCAGAGCCAAACTAGACATGGATGATCAACAGGATGAGAGTACTGCTTACTGGTTCCCTTATTCGACGATCTATACGTCCGAGAACAATACAGGTTGGTATGTCATGCCGGAAATAGGCGACCAGATACGAATCTACTTCCCGAGCAAAAAGGAAGAGGACGGTATCGCCATCAGCTCGGTGCTCCGAGATAACCCAGATGCCGAATCTCCGGCTCCCCAAAAGTCCTCCGCTCCAAGTAGCTCAAGACCGAGCGCGGGCGCGGGTCCCGATCGGATGAAAGATCCGGCTGTGAAGACCTTCCGCACGAAATACGACAAGGAGATCATGCTGGCGCCAGATAAGATCGTGATATCAGCAGGCGGTATGTCTATTACAATCAGCGATAATACCGGAATCGAGATCGTGAGTGATAAAAATGTGAGCATTAGTGCTAGTAACGAGGCGTATCTGATCGGGCAAACGCTACGAGTCAAGGCCGATAAGATCGAGCTGATTGGAAAAGGAAACACCATTTCATTAAATGAAAAGATCGAGATCAAGGGAACGGAGATAAAAATGAACTAATGGGAGGAACACACGGTCATGATGAAAGAAGAAGCACTCCAGCATCTGCACGACCAGGTGTTTTTGCCTGCTTTGGCAGAACGGGTGGCGGCAGTCCAGCTATTTTTCCATCAACATCAAGCCCAGCTCGTTGATGAGTTTGTGGAGTCGTTTCGACAGATCGCAAGTCGGATCAAAGTCATGCAGGATCGTGAGGAGCTAGCACCTGTTGGATTTATTCATTACTCCATGCTGAGGACATCTATTCTGGAAGGTACTTATACCTACCTCATTGAGGCTTATACAGATCAGTGGTATTGGGAACCTGTCGAATGCTATGCCAGATACGACGCCAGTTGGGCTTTTCAAGAGATTTCATCGTTGATTCGTCTTCTAGATGAGCAGCGTAAAAAGTACATCGGTGTTCTACACACAGCGGATGTGGAGCATATGGTATGGAAGCGTTTGGATTGTTTTAGTCAAATGGTGACGGATCTGATCCGGATAGCGATCCAAGAAGCCATAAAACTCCCAGAGTATTCGGAGATAAATAAGGCGAAATGTTTGCGCATCAGGGTCGGGGAGTTTAAGGACTTTAGCGAAGATGTGCATATTGATGATGGTTCCACACGAGATCAAATCAAGGGGGCGGGATGACTTGAGAGATTACTACCAACTCATGGATGACAGTCGAATCGCTCAAAAGGTGAAACCGCAGGGTCTACGAAAGGAAGACAGCTTCGCACAGCTCCCGCCTGTCTCGATTTTAGATGTCGCTGAACATAGCTTCAACGAGTACACAGACTGGCTGGAAAAGCCTGTGCCTATGATGTCACAACAGATGAAGTCGATTATCGAGAAATACAATCCGAGAATTCAGTGGAAATGTGTCCATTTGATAGACAAGCGATCTGGCTCACAAAACGTGTACTGGGTCATGCAAATACCTACCTTGGATTGTCTTTCACAGGATAGCGAGTTTTATCTAAATGGAACCGTAAAGAGACTTGTGTTAGACCACGAAAAGATCAAGGCGCATCATTTTTTTGCCATTGAAGGAATTTTGGAGCCGTATATCGTGGTGAGTCTCGATGTAGCAGAAAGCTTACTGCGTAGAAGCTATACGGGCTTTGTTTTACAAAAAGTAGAGCAGGCGTAACGGAGGGAGTCATGACCGTTTACTGGGATGAGAAGATCTTGGATGCCTGGAATGACATCCAGAAACGACGTGAAATCAAGGAAGTAGAAGAGAAGATGGCACAAATGTCACCTGAAGAATGGCTGGCAGGAGTGCAGCGTGGTGTCATTGAGTACGAAGGGCAAACGATTTATTGCGAAGAGAAGCTATTTTTCGACGAGCAGGTGGCGATTCATCTCCCAACGTCTATGTGGCTGATTCCTAGAGGGATCGAATCAAAAGGAAATACAACTCACCAGCATGATCAGATGACTTACAAAAATGAAAAAGGCACAGTCATGTTTGGTCTGACACATATGACGCACCTCATACAGATGGACGATGTAGAGCAATTTTTGAGTACAATGACGATTCAGTTGAAAAAAAAGCAAGCGGGCTTGCAAGTCGTACATAACGAAGTGATTGAGCTCAGTGAAGTGAAGGTGGCGAGTAGCGAATTCGTCATACCGATAAAGAACGGGAAGTATTATCAAATCTTGTTTGTTACTGCACTAGAGGGGAGATTGCTGCTCGGTAGCTTCCATTTCGCAGCTGACGAAGTGATTGTATGGCAGCCATTAGCTAGAGCCTTGATTCGAACGATGCGACTGGTATGAGTTATTGCAACGTTATGTAACGAAAGGGGAGTAGGGAGATGCTTTTGTCTTTGCTTCAACTTCTGGCTCCGAAAGCACACGGTGAGTATTCCTATGTTGTACGTGGGGCAACCGTAAAATGCAGTGAGGGAACAGACACCAGTTTTTTGAATTTGCCGCAATGCCACGGAGTATACGCGCGTGGTAAACCGGTCATGAATATTGCCGATAACGTTGTCGATGCCAATATTGGGTGTTTTGGTATTTGCAGGGAAACAGGAACCGTATGTAGACCAATGATAGCTAACAAGTGGACGGAAGGAAAGCACGATGTACTGGTAAAAAACGAGCCAGCCTTACTCAGTAAGTCGGAGCTGATTTGTACTGTCAAAGGGATTATTACGATTGAAAAGGATGGGCAGGATTGATGTGATTGAAGGAGAGGAGTTTATGCAGGGAACGGATGGAGTCATGACCTACCAGGATATACAGATTGTCTGGCCCTATGGAACGATCCGACTTGATCGGTTGGAATTTGTCCATCAAACTGGCGAACATGCAAAATTACGCTTTACAGGTATTGTTCCCGAAGAAAAAGAAGATGAGATTATACATAGAGCAAGCAGCCACGACGTTATTGAGCTGTGTCAGAAGGTAGGAAAGCAGAAGAAGTCGATATTTATCGGACGACTACATCATGTGGAGATCAAGGTTGTCCGTGATGTCCACTATGTGACGGTGGAAGCTGTATCGCATACCTATGCCATGGATATGGGCGTGAAGATGCGTTCTTTTCAAGACGAGAGCCGATTGTACTCAAGTATTGTAGATGAGCTCGTGTCGAAGTATCCTGGTGGAGATATGATCGATAATGCCTTCAATGATCTCAAACAGGGCAAATACATCATGCAGTACGAAGAGACGGACTGGGTGTTTTTAAAACGAATTGCCTCTCACGTAGGGGCTGTCCTCGTACCAGATGTGAGTGCAAATAAGGTGCGCTTCTGGGTCGGTCTACCAGAGGGAAGAAAGCAGATCAAGCTGAAAGACAGGCCATACGAGGTTAACCAGTCCATCGCACCATATAGGACCTACACGTTTGAACACGACGATGTTTTAGAGCTTGGGGATGAAGTGTTGCGAGAGGGGCAGACCTTTGCTATTACCAAGCGAATAGCAAGCATGGCAGATGGTCTATTCAGGTGGACGTATGTTTGCGCAACTCGCAAAAGTGTGAAACAAAAGAAGTTCTATAACAAAGCCATCATCGGTGCCGCTATCGACGGGAAAATCATTCAAATCGGACGAAACCAAGTCAAAATCCATCTCACTATCGATAAAACGCAAGATAAGAGCAAGGCACAGTGGTTCCCGTATGGGGCGGAAGGCAACCAAATCCTATACCTCATGCCGGAGATCGGCTCTAAAGTAAAATTGTATTTCCCAGGTGCCGATGAGGACGATGCGATGGTCATCAACTCCGTCCGTCATGCGCCACAGGGAAGCTTTGTCGAGAAGAACGACAAGCGAATGGTGGACCCGGGAGTCAAATCGTTTGGCATCCCACAAGGAAAAGAATTCACCATGGGAGACACCGAACTGAGGATGACCGCCAAAGAAGGTGCGTTGGAAATCTCGATGAGTAGCCTATGGGGTGTGAGTCTGAACAGTACCACGAATGTAAACATTCAAGCGTCAGGAGAGCTGAATGTAAATGGTGCCGCTGTCTACATGGTGGGTTCGGGAGGGATGTACCTCGATACAGCTACGGATACGATCGCATTAGTAGAAGAGAACGACACGAGTAGCGATCAGATTCTTCTGGATGCGGAGAAGAGTCATTCGTTTGCACCAATCTTGAGTCCGTTTGAAAAAGATATTAAGAGTCTAGGCTGGCAGGGCGCGGTAGATAAACGACTCGCAGATCACGATGCGGCCGAAGCCAAAGGGGAAGGGGAAGTCGTTGAAGAGACCCTGTCGTCGCTATGGAACTTTGCCGTAGATGTTGCCGATGTTGCCTACACGGGCGTACAATTGTTAGCGAGTGATGAGGGTGAGACGGTCACCAACATTAGGGGAGCTAAGGTTAAGTCGTTAACCGAGGGGAACAACTTAGCAAAAGAAACAGAACAAAAAGCTACGAGTGCGGCAAACTATGTAGGAGATGTGTTTCAGGGCGAGAAGTCGTTCGGTGAAATCGGTCAAGATATAAAAGCGGCTGGTGTAAAAGTCGGAGAGAGCGTCATGCAAGACTACGTTATTCCAGTCGGGGTGAATTGGCTACACCATATAGAAGACAAGTATGGAGGTGAAGAAGCAAAGCTAAAAAGAACACTGGAGGAAAGCTACCAACGAGGTAGGAATAGGGGAAGAGTAGATGTCATAGGTGCTGAGGTAATCGCGAGTGGACTGTCAGGTGGAATGGGTGGAGCCGCTATGAAGACAGTGACTACAACCGCCAAACTGACGCCAGATGGACCAAATAGGGATCGTACGCCAGATGGTAACGGCAGAGATGGAAGCAACGGAAGCAATAGAAGCGACGGAAATGAAACTCCATTATTCGGACTTTTTGACTCGATTAAAAAAGATATGGAAACGCTGGATGGGAAGTTCAAAACGAAGGCGAAGACTGTTGAAGATGCGTTGAAAGAAATGCAAGAGATGGTTGATAGTCTTTTAGCTGCTATGCAAGGATATTCCAAGCTGGTTCCCGCTACAGGTAGGCCGATGTTCTTTTCGTTGGACGGGAATGGTGGTGGCGGGCATAACCATAATACTGGGAATAGTAGAAATAATAAGGGAGATAATGAGGGGACGGGTGATGCTACTAAGTTTAAATTTCCTGATGACCCAATGAGAGATGTTAGTGGTTCTGGTAGAATTTCAAACCCAACAGAATGGAATGATATACTAAAAGATGTAGAATCTCAAGGTGGAAAAATTAACTACACAACTGATTCAACCACCATGGGATATGGACCAAATGGCACAAGAGGAAATCCAGGTACTATATCAATAGATCCTGATGCATCTTTTAGTGCCTTGAAACATGAATATCAACATTTTCTTGATGACAAAGCAAGTGGTTGGGAAGGTTGGAGAGTAAAATTAACTGATTATGATGAAGCTTATCGATGGGAGGTAAATGCCTATCAAATAGAAATTGATATGGCAAAAGAGCTAGGAAGAAATGATGTAGTTGAGCATTTACTAAAAAATTTAGAAAAAGAAAAATCCAAAATTTATAATCCATGGGGTGATTAAGATAATTAGCAAAAATGAATTAGATGAAAAAATTCGCCAAATAAAGCAAAATGAATTATCAGTACAAGAGTTAATTGATTGTTTGGATTCGAAACAAATGTATATTATCAGCAACACTATTATTCAATTGGTGAAACTAAAAATTAATAATTCGTTAGTTATTGCTAAGCTTCAAAATTTAACTCAATATATGGGTGAACGTTATGCTTTTGCAGAGGGAATTGGAATTGGACATTTTGCTATGGCAACACTATCAATCTTTAATACCTCTGACTCTTTATATGTGTATCATGAAACTTTAAAAAATTTAATGGATATAGATATAGAGAGGATTAAAAAGGCAACTCTAATCCTGAATGACTTAATTGATAATGATATTAAGGAGGATAAAGGATAGAAAGTTTTATTTCGGTGGGGCCACCCAGTACGGAATGAGCCCATCATTCAACCAATTACAGACTTAACCCATGTAATACCCGTACACAGATTTCTTCATTTTCCTTGTACGCACATGAAGCTTTAATTTTATACCCTATTTAACGTAATAGTATTGCATCGAACAGGTCGATTATGGTCAGATACCACCATGATTGACCTGTTTTTTGTTATGTTCGTTTTCTTGCGGTTTTTTCAAAAATAATTGGTGAAGGGGCGGTCAGAGAAATATTTACTGCAACTAATTGGGAGCATGAGCGACAAGAGTCAATGCTATCGACCACTGAAATGATGGCTAGAAACATCGGGTGTAGTTCTAAGTCAGTAGAACGTCATATCAATGAATTGGCAGGCAAGAAGAGTCCGGTAACGACGACACATAAGAAACCCCCACTTCAACCGGTAGGTAAGTGGGGGGGGAGTATTATTCATTTTCCCTCGAGATGACGCAGGATCGCCATCAAATCCAGCTCGCCCAAGCCTTCTTCCAATGCATGACGATAGGTCGCATTTACGGATTCAGCCAATGGGGTAGAGACGCCTGCTTCATTCGCAAGGCGAAGGTCCTTGGCCATATGCTTTAGGGCAAAGGCAGCCGGATAGTCGTCAGCGAGGATGGAAGCGGCCTTTCCGCGAATGAGTGGCGTTCCTACGGCGCTCTCGGAAATGATGTCCAGCATTTGCTCCGTACCAATGCCGAGGGATCGTGCGAATAATAAAGTTTCAGACACACCTTGTACTGTAATGCCGAGCAGCAGGTTGATCGCCAGCTTCGCAGATGTACCCGCTCCGTTTGGTCCCAAATAAAAAGCGGCTTTGCCCAGCTTGTCCAGCATAGGCTTGGCTACCTCAAAATCCGCCTCTTCGCCGCCTACCATGATGACGAGCTTCCCTTCTTTTGCAGGGCCTACACTACCAGATACAGGCGCATCGAGAAAGCGCAGCCCAGCTTGTTTGGCGTGCTCGGCAAGAAAACGGGAAGTATCTGGTGAAATGGTGCTCATGTCCACCGCCAGCTTTCCTTGCACGGGAAGACTCAAGAGACCACCTGAGCCCGTATAGATTGCTTTTACGGCATCATCGTCACTTACCATCGTGAACAGTACATCGCTTTGTGCTACCAAATCTGACAGAGTGGCTGTCTCCTTCGCTCCCAGAGCCACTAATGGTGCAGCTTTTCCCGGTGTACGATTCCAGACACGTACGTCGTAGCCAGCAGCCAGCAGATTGCTAGCCATTGGAATGCCCATATTCCCCAAACCAATCCAACCGATGATCATCGTCTTGTTCTCCTATCTGCGATTTATGCTTTTATTTGTTGTTGGACAAGTATCTTTAAAGCAGCGTGCTTGGATTCTGTCATTGCAAACAACTCGTCAAATCCGGAAGGAAGCGTCTTGTCAAGAACACGCAAGCCTTCCTCGGTAATGCCACCTTTGGTAGCAACACGCTCGATTAGCTGGTCGAAGCTAAGCTGTTCGTTTTTGAGCAAAAGAGCGGTTCCCAGCATCGTTTCCACCAGCATGCTTCTCGCAGTATCCAAGTCAAGCTCTGGTGTTTTGCGAACGGCTGCCTGGGCGAACGCGTCAAGAATCCCTGCGATCAGTCCTGGTGCGCTGCTGGTGAGGATCGTTGCTGTTTCGATCTCGACCTCGGACACTTCCTGTGATTGACTAATGGAAGACAAGAGCGTGAGAAGGTCATTGCGATCCTCTGCACTTGTTCGACTGCTGCATGTAAACAACGATACACCATGCAACTCTTGCGAAGTGACGGTAGGAATTACCTTGCTTACGGCTCCAGCATGGACGGTTTCCAAATCATCGATGCTAACGCCTGCTGCCACAGAAACAATATGTACACTTTCAGGGATAGACAACTCACGCAGTAGAGGCAGGATATCCAGTGGCTTTGTGCAGAGAAAGACCAGCTTTGCCTGGTCGCACACCTCTTGCGCACTTTCGGCTATGAGAATGCTATGTGATGCTTGCAGATTTTCAGCCTTTTCTCTTGTTCGATTGAAGACGCTGATATGCTCGGGCTGGATCACACCGCTTTTACAGAGTGATTTCACCAGCATTTGTCCCATACTGCCTAATCCAATGATTCCAATTCGCATGTGCAAACCCCCCGTCTTATTGTAACGTAGCCTCATGAAAAAAGGTACAGCCTCCCATGTGAGAGCACTGTACCTTTGCAGTTTCGTTAAAGAGATTAGTCGTCAGAGCTACGGAAAATCATGATGTACTTCGCCAACTCGAGAACAGAGATCAGAGCGGCAGCTACGTAAGTCAGAGCGGCTGCGCCCAGTACTTTGCTTGCTCCACGCTCTTCTTCATTGCGGATGAAGCCCATTTTGAGCATCAGTTCTTTCGCACGGCTACTTGCGTTAAACTCGACAGGCAGTGTCACGAGCTGGAAAGCAACTGCTCCGGAGAAGAAGATAATCCCGATGAGCAGGAGTCCAGCCATTTTAAAGAAGAAACCAGCCAACAGCAGCAATGGCGCCACACCGGACACCAGATTGACTACTGGGAAAATACGATGACGTGCTACCAGCATCGGGTAGGAGACCTTGTGCTGAATCGCATGGCCGACCTCGTGACAAGCAACGGACAGGGATGCAATCGAGTTTCCGAAGTATACAGGATCAGACAGGCGTACGACACGGTCAGTCGGGTCGTAGTGGTCAGTCAATGTACCTGGGATGTGCTGAACAGGAACGTTCGTCAAGCCGTTCGCATCGAGCATGCGGCGGGCAGCCTCTGCACCGGTAAGACCGGAGGAGGTAGGAACTTCGGCGAATTTGTTAAAAGTTCCTTTCACACGGAACTGTGCCCAGAGCGACAGTCCGAATGCAATCAGAATCAGGAAATCCATAGGATGGAAAAACATTCCACACTCACTCCTCGTTGTAATCTATGAAAACGAAATGTTGCTAAGCCATACATGTAACCCTACTACTTCATTCTGTCCCATATTCATGTATACGAATAAGTCCTGTGACAGTTTCACTATTTTATTGTACAATCTCTGACTATTATTGACAATGTTGCTGCATGCGAAAAAAACAGACACATTCCTCGTCATTTTGATTGGGAATGTGTCTGTTTTGATGCTATCTGTCGTGATTTTGGGTTTTGTGATGCTCGGTTTTGCGTGGGTTTTGAAAGCCAGTCACTTCGAGCATTTTACTGCTCATTTTGGAATCCAACGTCTTTTCAGGAGCCTGCGGATATGATTTTTCACCTTTGGACACCGGGATATCCTCCTCGAAAACATAATCGCGAACAGGCTTATTATTTCCTTGGATGGATGCAAAAGGACGTGGGAATGGTTTACAGCTGAGAAAAGGCGCGGTCTACAGCTGCGATGGTGTATTGAATGTCTTCTTCTGTATGAGCTGTGGTCACGAACCAGGCTTCATATTTGGATGGTGCCAGGCATACACCTTCATTCAGCATCAGTTGGAAGAAGCGGGCAAAAATTTCTCCGTTCGCTTTCTGAGCAGCATCATAATCATGAACAGGCTCGTCCGTGAAGTAAACAGCCAGTGCCCCTTTTACACGATTGAGCTGAATGGTTACGCCGTGTTTGTTGGCTGCTTCGGTGATTCCGTTCGCAAGCATGGCGCCCAATCGTTCGAATTCATCGTACACGCCCGGCTGTTTCAATAATTCCAGGCAGGCAATTCCCGCCCGGATGGAAGCAGGATTACCGGCCATTGTTCCTGCTTGATACGCAGGTCCGAGTGGAGCGACTTGCTCCATGATTTCCTGACGTCCGCCATAAGCGCCAATTGGCAGACCGCCACCGATAATTTTGCCCAATGCAGTCAGATCAGGCTCGACTCCGAGGAGGTTTTGTGCTCCGCCATAGCAGAAGCGGAAGGCCGTGATCACTTCATCGTAGACGACAAGGGCGCCAGCTTCGTGCGTAATGCGGTTAACCTCTTCCAGGAAGCCAGGCTCAGGTGCCACGATACCGAAGTTACCGACAATCGGCTCAACGAGGACGCAAGCCGTTTCGCTTCCCCATTTGCTCATAGCATTTGCGAATGCTTCGACATTATTAAAAGGTACCGTAATGACTTCGCTAGCAATGCTTTGTGGAATACCTGCACTGTCTGGAATCCCCAAGGTAGATGGACCGGAGCCCGCAGCAACGAGCACCAAATCAGAGTGGCCGTGGTAGCAGCCTGCAAATTTGATGATTTTGACACGACCGGTATAGGCACGTGCTACACGAATGCAGGTCATTACTGCTTCTGTACCGGAGTTATTAAATCGAATGCGCTCCATCGAAGGGATTGCTTCGCGGATCATGTTTGCAAAGGTAATTTCCCATGGAGTAGGAGTACCGTACAGGGTTCCGTTGGCAGCCGCTTCGCAAATCGCTTTGGTTACATGTGGATGGGCATGGCCAGTAATGATGGGGCCATATGCTGCTAAATAGTCAATATATCGATTGCCGTCCACGTCCCAGAAATACGCGCCCTGGGCACGTTCCATCGTTACGGGTGCTCCCCCGCCTACAGCCTTGAAAGAGCGGGAAGGGCTGTTTACCCCGCCTAGAATGACGTCGAGTGCTTCCTCGTGCAGTTGCGCGGATCGTTCACGTTTCATGCATATTCCCTCTTTTCTATTGGAACTACCTCTTTTGGAAAAAGTCCTTCATTATCTTACCACAGCTATTCAACAACTGGATATGAACGGAGAGCTATAGATGAAGGAAAGGAAAAATGATACAATTTTCAAGCAAATCACTCCATGCGTAAAGGCGGGGTCATCATGAAACTTGAGTGCATTTCCATGAAAGGAAGCGGCAAAAGCAATGAGGACGCCTACGTGATTCAGCAGGTTAAGCATGTGTATGCAGTTATCGACGGGATTACGTCGCTGATTCCGTATGAGAATGCAACAGGACAGACAGGTGGAGCTATCGCGGCTGAGCTCGTTAAAAACCAGCTGGAAGCAATGCCGGAGGATGCAGCTTTGCACGATTATTTGGAGACGATAAACGAAACTCTTCAGGAACGTATGCAGCAGAGTGACATTGATCTTGAGAAAAAGGAAGCATTGTGGGGAGCGGCCTGTGCAGTCGTCCGTGTAGGAGATGCCCATATCGAGTACGCGCAGTTGGGAGATTGCATGATATTTGCCGTCTATGAGGATGACGCTGTGCGACCCCTGACGCATACGCAAGTCAGCCATTTGGAACAGGCCGCCTTGGCGAAGTGGGAAGAAGGAATTCATGAAGGATTGTGTACGCGAACAGAGCTGTACGAACGATGTATGGACATCCTGATCCATAACCGCTATCAGGCGAATGGACCAGGAGGCTATGGCGTGTTGAATGGCGATGCTGCCTGTCGTGATTTTATTGAGTATGGACGCATGAATCGAATTGGCGTGAAGGCATTGGTTCTCATAACGGATGGCCTTTTCATGCCGAGAGCTTTAAGTGGATCACAGCCGAAGTGGGAAGAGACGGTGCTGCCGATCGTACATAAAGGGCTGCAACGTTATACAGACGAGCTCATCTCTCTGGAAAACAACGACCCCGAATGCATCCGCTATATCCGCTTTAAAAAGTCAGACGACAAAACGGGCATGATCCTTTATCTTCATTAACAGTTTGGTGCAGTTTGCCTTTTGCACAAATCGATTGGCTCATATACACTACAAATGGTATTTAAGCGAAGAAAAAAGGACGGTTTTGCATGATTCAGGTAAATCATTTACAAAAGGATTTCCGCATCCATCAGGCCAGACCGGGCCTTGGTGGTGCTTTTCGTGATTTGTTTAGTCGGGAGTACAAGACGGTAAATGCGGTGGATGACCTTTCTTTTACAGTAGAGGAAGGGGAAATGTTCGCGCTGATTGGGGAAAATGGTGCCGGAAAATCGACCACGATCAAGATGCTGACCGGTATCTTGACCCCGAGCGACGGCGAAATCGTCATTAACGGCTATGTGCCCTTCAAGCAGCGGGAAGAGTACGTTCGTTCCATCGGAGTTGTTTTCGGGCAGCGCTCTCAGCTTTGGTGGGACCTATCGCCGCTAGAGTCCTTCCG
>NZ_JABSUZ010000034.1:0-60294 GCF_013284345.1 Brevibacillus sp. MS2.2 | reverse complement strand
GGAAGAGTCTGGCTGGGGTGGATTTCTGGATGGTGTACAGCTAGCGCTGGATGTTGTGGGACTCATTCCAGGTCTGGGAGAAATAGCGGACTTAGCGAATGCAGGAATCTCGCTAGCACGTGGAGACTATGCAGGAGCAGCGCTATCTCTGGCGGCTTGTATACCTTTTGCAGGCTGGGCGGCAACCGGAGCCAAGCTGGGAGCAAAGGCGCATAAAGCACTAAAGGGAACGAAAGTGGGACAGAAAGTGCTCGAGGTAGCAGACTCAGCGGCGGATGTAGTGAAGACGGTAGCAAATGCCGTAGAAAGTACCGTAGGGAAGGTCTGGACGGCTGCCCGCAAAACACTAGAAGAGATGGATGTGATGCAAGCCGTCCAGCGAATCAAGGAGCAGTTGTACGCTAGCGTCATGGCCGCAAAAGATGCAGTCATCAACAAGGCAACACAGATGAAAGAACAGCTCAAGCAAAAGGTTAGGAAGCTGCGCGATGATATGCAAGAAGGCTTGCAGAATTTAGCGGATAGTTTAGGCCCTCAGTTACAATCGGCGGAAGGGTTTCCAATAAAATTCTCGAATAAAAAAGATGTGGTAGAGCTTGCCCCTACGGAGAACCAACTGAAGTGGCGCGAAACATACGGGGGACCGAATGGGCAGAAGCCGAATCAAAAGCCGCCGGAGAAGCCGCCTGAAATTGATGGATCCGGAAATGGTCCTAATAAAACATTTGTTGATAATCCATTTGATGAAACAGGAAAACTTAAACCGAATGTGCAGTATAAAGCAGGTGAACACAAATATGACTATGAAACTGATCATCTAGGCAGAATTGAAAGCTTTAAAACAGATGATCTAAAATTAACTGCAAGAGATGAACGATTACCACATGAATCAAATACGCCAGGTAAGGAACCTGGTGACCATGCAGGGCATTTGGCAGGTGATAGGTTTGGTGGTTCACCAGATATCGATAACCTTGTATCCCAGTCAAGTAAGGTTAATCTCAGTACTTATAAGAAAATTGAAAATGAATGGGCAAGAGCTTTAAAAGAGAATCCGCCTAAACAAGTGTCTGTTGATGTAAAAGTAAATTATGAGGGGGATTCGCTTCGACCGTCTAGTTTTAATGTAAGTTACATAATAGATGGTGAGCTAAAAGTTTTTGATTTAGTAAATTAAAGGAGATTGGACTATGACAAAAGTATTTGAAGATTATTTTTCAGAACTACAGGCAGATATGGTGTCCATTTGTCTTGAGTATGTAAATAACAAAGCTGATATGATATATATATATGCCTCGAATGAATATGGACAATTTAGTACAGATGTATTTTATCAAATTAACAAGGCTATTGTTAAAAAACACAAGGTTAATGATGCAGTATTAGACACTAATAGTAATTCAAGACCTAGCTATGATATATCAAAAGAGAGACAAGTAACTTTACTCAATATTCTTAATAAAAACTTACGTGAAATTAGTGATTTATGTAAGAAAAATAACAGGGAAATGCCCACAGAGATGAAATTGGTTTATAACGTATCTGAGAACAAATTAAAAGCTCAATATAGTTACGAGATAAAATATACTAATGATCCTGAAAAATTACCTAGTCATATATTCAATGATTGGTTCGAAGAAATGGGTGGAAAAATATAAGGACAATATACTAAAAAAGAACCGTACATTACAATAAAAAGCACGTACAATAAGTAACATAACTATCACATGATAAACTTTCAAAGGTTGATTCTATCTTTCAAAAATAAGATGGAGTCAGCCTTTTTTGCATGTTCAAAATCAAATGAGCAGTTTGCTTACCCCGGATGATCAGGAAGAGCCGTATACATAGCTTTCAATGAATGGCAATCAAGCTCGGCCCAGACCTTTCCTGGTTATTCTATGTTCTCCCCAAATCCCACACTTTCCCCTTACTTTTCACGAGGTTATCCCGAACATTCCTGACGCTCATACGGTACGATTTGTTTGCAAGAAACAATAGGAGACAGGGAGTGTTCACACATGAAAAAAATGCTTTCCGTATCTGTAATCGCAGCGTGCTTGTTGGCAACGAGTGCCGTAGGAGCTTTTGCGGCGGAGAAAGAAGGAAAAGGAGCAGGGTGGAGCAGTTTGCCTGAAGTTCAAGCGCTAAAAGCATTGCAAGTGGAGCAAAAAGCTCTCCAAGATAAACTGAAGGCTCAAACTCAGACCAACAAACAAGCATGGGACATTCTTTGGGGCGATGTGACGCCAGAAGTACGTGAAACTGTGAAAAGCGCGCTGGCAGAGACAAAGCCACTCCGCGAAGAGAACAAGGCGCTATCGGCTGAACTGAAAGAAGCGAAGAAAGCAAAGGATAAGGAAAAGGTAGCGAGCATCAAGGCTGAAATCGCCGCGAACCATACCGCCATCGAAGAAAAACTGGTGCATATCCAAACAGAATTGACTCAGGTAAAAGAGAAAAAAGCGTCTTTTAAAGAGATGAACCAACAATTGAAGCCAATCCGTACAGAAAAGAAAGTGAACAAAGAGCAAGCAAAAGAACTGAAAACAAATGAGAAGAACACAGTGCAAGAAGCAAAAGAAGTATTCAAGGCTGGTGACAAGGAGCAAGCAGCGACATCCTTGCAAGAGGCTGCTGATCTGTTGAAAGAACTGATCGAGGTACAAAGCGAGATTTTGGAGCAAAAGCAAGCGATTTCCGAGATTATTCAATAAGGAACGTCTACGAGAATAGTGACAGCCCGAATCCTGTTATTTACTAGACAGATGTTCCCTCTCACATAAGAGACAGAAAGTCCGTTGCACGCTAGCGGGCTTTTTTCATTCCCCAATTCGTCAAATTCCTTTGGAACAACTATATTAAAATAGAAGATAAAGACATAGGGGGAGGATGAGTTTCGCATGGATATTCTAGAGAGAGCGGGTACAGTTGAGAGTAGGGAGGATATGGTTCAATTCATTTCTCATTTGATTAAGGATTATCAGCAAAATAAAAAAGAGTGGGCGAATATGTCCCTGGAAGAGTTCCTGAGTGGGATGGAGTCATGGATTGAAGATTGTGATAATATGTTAGCTGATCTTGAAGATGTAGACTGGAATTTGTTTGCTACCATTTTAATTGCAGGAAGCCGTTATGAGTAAATAGGAAAGGCCCTTGAACCAAATTCAAGGGCCTTTGACGATATAAGGGTTATCAATTTCTTCCCCGAGATTATCCAAATCTCGCGTAATATTGATGGTAATTAAGTATCTCGACTTGCCTTTATGCTTTCCCAGATCGACAACTTGATGTACCTCGATTACATCGTTTTCATACTCTTTATGAGAGTAGCACATTTCATCTAGCGTGGATGTAAGGTCTGTGTTGTCCCAATTCGCTATTTCCAATTCTACATATAATTGATTTTTCTTTATGTTCACCTAGCTTCTCTCCCTTGTTTGATTTCTATTAATTCCTTTATCATCTTATAAATGGTAACCGAAGTGCAAATAGCAGGAATAGTCGAGGCGAAAAAGCCCCTCTCCTTGCCTCAAAATCATATCATCCAGGACTAACGACCCATTCACAAAATCCCAAATAATACCGATTGTAAGATTGTGTATAAAATAATGGTCTTATTTGGAAAGGTGAATCCATTCACAAGGACAATGCGCGGGCCAAGCTGGACATGGATGATCAGCAGGATCAGAGCACGGCATATAGGTTCTCTTACTCCTATTTCAACGCACTGATTTCAGCCATTCGCTTCTTTGTGATGCCGATTTTCGTCATGCTGACTTGAGCGGAGCTATCTTCTCTTATGCCGAGGGACAAGGAGTTAGTGCGGACGAGCTGCATCGTGTACCGGGCTTACTCGGTGTCCAATTTGCATATGCTGATTTGGAAGGAGCGGATTTTCGCCATTCTCGTCTGTATCATGCGAATTTTCATGGAGCGAATATGCGAAATGCCGTTTTTTTCGAGAAGGACGGTGAACGCTTTGCATTGAGTGTAGTACAGAGGCAGCAGATTGAGTGGAAAACGGAATAAAGGAGGCGGGATTGACATGCGCGATTATTATTTGTTAGCAGATGATTGTCGAAATGCTCAAAAGGTCGTACCATCGGGTCTGGGGCTGCAAAAGGAAAACGCCTTCGAGCAACTCCCGCCGATATCCGTTCTCGAGGTTCATTTGAATGGAACGGTAAAGAGACTTGTATTAGATACCGATAAGATAAAGGCACATCAATTCTTTAAAGTTCAAGGTATCTTGGAGCCGTATATCGTGGGGAGTCTGGAAGGATGCAGAGTTGCTTGCAGCGAATTTATCATCCCGATCGAGGACAAAACCTACTAGCAAATCTTGTTCGCGACCTCGGTAAACGGGCGGACACTACTCGGGAGCTTTCATTTTGAGTCTGAGGAATGCTCGTGTGGCAGCCTTTGGCCCAAGCGTTGATTCGCACGCTGCGGGTAGAGAAGATTTGATCATGACAGAACAAGGAGGTTTCCAATTGGAACAGCAGCAACATCAACAGCAATGGCAAGTGAACGTGCCTGAAAACGAGCGGGTTATGTCGGTCAAGGAATGGATGATTACTTTTTTAATTATGATGGTGCCCGTGGTCAATCTCGTGATGTATTTTGTTTGGGCATTTGGCAGTGAAGGCAATCTAAACAGAAAGAACTGGGCCAAAGCGAACTTGCTGATCATAGGTGTTTGCATCGGTTTGTACTTGAGTGTCTTCTTTTTGATTCTGATCTTGGCATTCATTGGAGCAGCGGTTGAACAATAGCGAGAACGGTGGATTGGCAAAAAACATGGAGGGTGTAGAATGGATCACCAAACGTATGTGGAAGGAAGCGTAGCGGAAAACGAAAAGGTCATGACGATGAAAGATTGGATACTCGTCTCGTTGTTCATGATGATTCCGATCGCGAATATTGTTTTGTTATTTGTCTGGGCTTTTGGTTCAGACGGGAATCTGAATCGTAAAAACTGGTCAAAAGCTACCTTGTTGTTAATGGCCATTCTTTTGGGTTTATACTTCGTCTTTGGTACGATAATCGCCATTATCACGTTTATTTTACTCGCCATGGAAGGGCAATAAGGGACGATGCTAGTACGTCGATCAGGCATATTCCAACTCGAATTACCGAGGAGGAATATGCCTTGTTTTTTATACCAGCTTTGCTTTTTTGACGTGCTTTTTCCTCCGTACAAGAATCATTCCCAAAAAATAGAAACCCTCATTTGTTCATCACGTATTACTACAGTGAAATCCAGACCTTACAAGTGAGGTGTCGTACATTGGCAATAGAGATATCGAAAGTAAGTACTTCAAGAGGGAAGATCCAATATCATTGGAGCGGAAACGGCCAACCCAATATCGTTCTCATTAACGGTGGCTCAGGACCGATAGAAGGCTGGATGAAAATACAACCGGATCTTTCAGAGACGTCATCTGTCTTTTCCTATAATCGTCTTGGTGTTTCGGGTAGTGATAAGCCGCAAGAACCCCAAGACGGACTCACGATTGTAGAAACGTTACGGGAGGCATTAACGTTAGTAGGTTTTGAACCCCCATTTTTGCTAGTCGGACATTCATTAGGGGGATTATATGCAAATTTATATGCCCGGTGTTACCCCGACGAAGTAGCTGGCGTTGTCTTTTTAGAATCCAGCCATCCGAAAGATATCGGCCTTGAGAAATATCAAGGTAAGGTAGTCAAAACCATTAACAAAATACTCTCCATGTTTGATTCCTGGTCTCCCCATAAACCATTCAATGAAGTTCATTTTGTCAAAAAAACAGTGGAACAAATCCATGCTATCGATTCTTTTCCCGACATCCCTGTTTATGTGATTACAGGTGGAAAAGAAAATCGTATGATGCCAGAAGAAGTACGCAAAAAACGAATCGAGCATCAGTTGGAACTGCTTTCATTATCAAGCACCAGCAAACATATCCTCGCTAAAAACAGTGGACATTTTCCTCAATTTACCGAGCCCGGAGTCGTCATTGATACGATCAAAGACTGTGTCGAACAAATCCAACAAAAAACGTTGTAGCCCACCTGCCAAGCCGAGCTTTGCTACTCATTCATCAGCCAGTTATTACCTATTCCTTGTAGTAAAAGTGTAACGGAGCTTTTCCTCTATTCGTGATATCCTGAAGATAGCAGCAATTCCAATCACACAGAAAGGAAGAGGTCCATGTCAGATGAGAAAGAGTCCCGACTCTGCCAACGCTCCAAACAGATTCATAACCGCACGTTTGTCGTGACCTGCAAAGAGTTTTTGGTGAAGCAAGCAGACTTTCTGTTGGACGTATTCTCCGATGTTGAAGGCGAGATTGGTCCTATCAAGAACGGTGCGAAAATTCAGGTAGGCTGGACCATTCTTATGGTTTTCGAACGGGATGGGTATATGGAGATCGTCGCACCCAACTACGACACGAATCCTTTTTCCGAAACAACTTCTGACCTGTCTGTGTCCTTGGTCGTGCAAATGGCGCAAAACAACTGTTTAAAAACAGTGCGAGCAGAAGGGGAAGCTGCTTTGTTCCAAGATAAAATTGTGGTGGCCAAAGGTGCATTTGAACAAGACCATGTCTATTTGCAGCGTGCAGAAGATGTTCGAAAAGGTGACTCCGGGTGGTATCTTGGGCCTGTGGAGGGTGAAGTAGATAGTGACCAGCTAGAGTCATACTACGTTTACCAACTGCTAAAGCTACGTCCGTCTCTCTTGCAAGCATTGGCTTTGCCACGAGGCTACATTGTCGTTTTCCAAGGAGAGCAGATCGAAGCAGTCTTGGACGAGCACGATGAAAATGTATGGCCGACACTTCATTAGCGGCCGCTATTTAACTCCGCCAATACTTTATTCACGAGCTGATCCGCTTGCCGCGTCGTTTCGGGCAAACGATATTTGGGAGAGAGCTTGGTGATCCATGCGCATGCAGTTGGCAAAGAAATTCCGTGTCCGATCGAGACGAATATCGGTTTGATATTCGGTTGTGTGCGCAAGACTCCACCGATGATTTCAGCCTGATCGATCAAAGGGGAATACGCACCTCTTTCCTGTGCGGGTTCTTCGTGTTCACCGAGCAGTCTCGTTTTTCCACAGCCAATGGTGGGAATGTCAAACAGGACGCCCAAATGACTGGCTAGTCCGAATCTTCGCGGGTGAGCGATTCCTTGCCCATCGCAGACGACGAGCTGCGGGGTTGTTTTTAGCTCCTTGAATGCACTCACCAACGGCGGCAGCTCTCGAAAAGAAAACAATCCGGGAATATACGGGAATTCGACGGTGTCTTGAATGACGACAGACTCGACGACTTGCAGGGAAGTGGCGTCGAGGATGACGACACCAGCGACTAACAAATCGGACTCGGCATGATAGGCGACATCGACTCCGGCGATAAAGCGTACGTCCGCTAGTTGATCTTCTTTTTTTACTTGCTGGGCTAGTTGTCGCTGCAAGTTGATGGCGTCTTGCTCATCAATGTTCCAAGGATGGTGGATAATCGGCTCCATCTGTTTACCTCCGGATGATAGAAGATTTGTTCATTATAACCAATGGAAGCATTGCGATCCAAGTCTTAGGAACAATCTTGAGAAAATACGTTGACTTCTCGGATGAAAAGCACTATTTTGTAACCGACCGAATGATCATGTTCGGGAAGGAACGAGGAGGGTTCGTCGTGAAAATCGCAGTAGTAGGAAGCATCAATATGGATCTTGTAACCCATGTACATCATTTGCCCAAAGCAGGAGAAACGATCGCAAGCCATCACTTCGAGCTGATCCCGGGAGGAAAGGGAGCGAATCAGGCAGTAGCCGCGTCTCGCCTGGGTGCACATGTCTCCATGATTGGAATGGTAGGAGAAGATGAGAATGGCCGGGTCATGCTGGGAGGGCTAACGGATGCGCACGTTCACATAGAGGGGATCAAATGCTCGGGTACGACAGGCATGGCTTTTATCAATGTAAGTGATGATGGGGAAAATAACATCGTGCTCGTTCCGGGTGCGAATGGGCTCGTCAGCACCGAGCATCTTGCAGACAATCTGTCTATTTTAAAGGAAAGCGACGTCGTATTACTCCAACTGGAAATCCCGATGCACGTCGTGGAATATACAGTCAAAGAGGCTGCCCGACTCGGTAAACTGGTCATTTTAAATCCGGCACCGGCACGTGAGCTATCCAGTGAGCTATTAACCCATGTACATACCTTAACCCCAAATGAAACAGAGCTTTCTATTCTCACAGGAATGCCTGTATCTACGATAGACGAAGTACATACAGCAGCCAAAAAGCTATTGTCTGCTGGACCAAAGCGCGTCATCGTGACATTGGGGGAAAAGGGGGCTCTGTTAGTAACCGCCGATGAGGCGACCCATATCCCGGCTTTCCGCGTAGAGCCAGTGGATACAACTGCGGCAGGCGATTCCTTTACAGCAGCTTTTGCCGTTGGAATCACACAAGGAATGACAGAAACAGAAGCGGCCACTTTTGCCAGCAAAGTAGCAGCGATTGTCGTTACAAGGAACGGTGCTCAACCATCCCTGCCTACTTTCGATGAAGTACAAGCATACTCTTTTTAATGGGGGAGAATGATGGAGAAGGTCAATGTAGCTGAAAAGTTTGCGTTATTCCATGAGTATTGGAATCCCAAAATTGCAGGCGAAATCAATGACTCCTATGTAAAGCTGGCGAAATTGAAAGGTGAGTTTGTCTGGCATCAGCATGAAAATGAGGATGAGATGTTTTACGTTGTGAAAGGGAAGCTGCTTATTAAATTTCGCGATAAAGATGTTTGGGTAAACGAAGGCGAATTTCTCATTGTTCCAAAAGGTGTAGAGCATATGCCAGTTGCAGAGGAAGAGGTTCATGTATTATTGCTTGAACCAAAGACGACGCTCAATACTGGAGATCAAGTAAACGAAAAAACAGTAACAGATTTAGAGAGGATATAATCAAAGATCAAGCCTGTTTTGAGAGATGATTTTCAAAATGGGCTTTTTCTATAGGCATGGTTTACAGTTGCAGATATTTCATTTGTTGACCGAACGGTACATAATATGTAAGATTTCCATAACAGTTGGAAACGAAAGGAGGATTCCGTTGAGTAAACGTGGCAGACCTCGTGATTTTGATTACACGTCCATCGTAGATGTGGCCATGAAAACGTTTTGGTCAAAAGGCTACAATGGTTGTTCTACGCATGATTTATGCAGTGATACTGGACTAGGGAAAGGTAGCTTGTACAATACGTTTGGCAGCAAACAGGACCTTTATCTAGCGGTGGTGGAACACTATCACGATACTGGGATTCAAGAACAGCGGGCATTATTGGAAAGCCCGGGTTCCGTGAAAGAACGGTTGCAAAACTTTTTAGCTTGGGCATTGGTGGAAGACTTTGAATCAACGAATCCAAAGGGATGTTTGCTGATCAATGCGGGATTGGAACGGGCAAAAGACGATCCCAAGATTGAAGAAATCGTCTCCAGACATGTTGAACTTTTGAAGCAAACGATGGAACAAGTGATGGAAGAAGGCTTGCGAACGGGCGAAATCGCCAAAAAACGATCTGCTGTGGATTTGGCTAGCCTATTTTTAAGTAGTTACTATGGCTTCCGTGTGTTGAATACATCCACACAAAATCGGGCATTGGCTGAACAAATCATGAATGGCACCATGGAATCTATCTTCGGCGCGTAAAGCGCTCTTTTTTTGAGTGATTTTTGTACCGAGTGTTACAATAATAAGTGAGGAGTGTTTCTTCATGCCGTCGATGATTTATTTGTTAGCGGTAGCGATTTTTGCGATGACGACTTCTGAATTTATGGTGGCTGGGATGATGAATGAGCTTGCCGATGATTTCGATGTGACGATCCCCTCCATCGGGTATTTCATTACAGCGTATGCAGGAGCAATGGTGATAGGGGGGCCCATCCTAACAGCAACTCTCTTGCACATTCGCCGAAAACAAGCGCTGCTTTCTTTGGTTGCCGTCTTCTTCCTTGGCCAATCGTTGGGAGCATTGGCTTGGGATTACGAGTCAATGATGCTTGCGCGAATCCTAACGGGTATTGCTTCATCCGCAGCGTTTGGCATCTCCGTCAGTATTTCAGCCAGCCTGGTTCCCTCTCATTCACGGGGAAAGGCCGCTTCGATTGTTTTGGCTGGCCTAATGATAGCTACTGTCATCGGACTTCCTCTGACAACCGTGATTGCACAATTTTTCGGCTGGAGAATGAGCTTTTGGGCTGTTGCCGTTGTCGTATTGCTATCAGGGATCTTGATTCAATGGTTGCTCCCTTCCTCTGCACAAAAAGACCAGATAAACGTAGCGGATGAGCTTGGCAGTTTTCATAATCCGCATCTTTGGGCCGCGTATGCAACGAGTATGCTGATCATTGGCGGTACCTTCGCAGCGTTTAGTTATTTTACTCCGATTCTTACGGATGTAACGGCATTTTCGGATGCGAGTATCCCGTATTTGCTTGCCTTTTATGGGATCGCGACGGTGATCGGAAATATTGTGATTGGCAGACTTGCTGATCGTTTTACCATGCGAATCCTTGTAACGGGATTAAGCATACTCTTAGCGGCATTGGTTCTGTTTGCCGTAGGAGCCGAAAATAAATGGATCGCTGTGCTTTCCATTGTTCTGATTGGATTGACGGGTGTAGCGATGAATCCGGCCATGATCGCACGAGTTATGAATACAGCAGGCAGTGGGACGATGGTAAACACTGTTCATACTTCCTTTATTACATTGGGTGTTGCGATTGGGTCTTCCTTAGGTGGGATCGGGATCAGCAGTGGCTACGGGCTTGTATCACCATTGTGGGTAGGTGCTTGTTTAGCTGGTATAGGGTTACTTTCGATCGTTCCCTATCTGCGAAAGGGCAAAGTGTAAAAAACCATACAATCCCTCTTGAAAGTCAAAGAAGGTCAAACTATAATAAAGTCATCGAAGGTCAGGAAAGGTCAAAGATCAAAAATCGAAGACCTTCTGAATTCCAAAACAACGCTTTTGGGGGGATTGAATATGCATTGTGAAATCTGCAAACAACGAGAAGCAACTGTGACTGTTCATATACGCTTACAAAATCAGCAACAGAAATACGATCTGTGCAAAGACTGCCAGACAAAGCTGACCAACAAAATGGGAGTGGGCATGGGCTTTAGTCCTTTCTCCTCCTTCTCTGGACTGGATGAGTTCCTGCAAGGCTTTGCTCAAGGCTCGATGAACCCGGGCAAATCTTCCAGCCAACCGCAGCCACAAGCACCAGAGCGTGGTGGAGGCATCCTCGATGACCTGGGTCGTAATCTAAACGATGCGGCACGTGCCGGACTGATTGACCCTGTGATTGGACGCGAACAGGAAATTGAGCGTGTCATTGAGATTTTGAACCGACGCAACAAAAACAATCCAGTTCTGATCGGAGAGCCAGGAGTCGGGAAGACGGCGATTGCGGAAGGCCTCGCCCTGCGTATTACGGAAGGGCAAGTACCGACCAAGCTGAAAAACAAGCAGGTGTATATTTTAGATGTCGCCTCTCTGGTTGCAGGGACGGGAATTCGCGGACAGTTCGAGGAAAAAATGAAGCAAGTGATTGCCGAGCTGCAAAAACGCAAAAATGTCATCCTGTTTGTGGATGAGATTCATCTCTTGGTGGGAGCAGGCTCTGCGGAGGGATCCATGGATGCAGGGAACATTCTGAAGCCTGCGCTAGCTCGCGGTGAGTTGCAACTGGTTGGGGCAACAACGTTAAAAGAGTATCGCGTGATTGAAAAAGACGCTGCTCTGGAGCGCCGCCTGCAGCCAGTTATGGTCAAGGAACCAACCGTAGAACAAGCCATCGAGATTTTAAAAGGATTGCGTCCGAAATACGAAGCATTCCATCAAGTTGCTTACTCGGATGATGTCATTCGTGCCTCCGTGGAATACTCCCATCGTTACATCCAGGATCGATTCTTGCCTGACAAGGCGATTGATCTCATGGATGAAGTGGGCTCTCGCTTGAACCTGAGATCCTCCGCGGTTGATACGGCAGAGCTGCATGAGCGGCTGGCACAAATCAATCAGGAGAAAAAGGAAGCGACGGAGCAAGAAGCATACGAACGAGCTGCCCGTCTGAGAGACGAGGAAGCGGGTATTTTAGAGAAGCTGGATCAAATCGAGGGCAAGGAGCAACGCGTTCAGGTTGACGTCACGGACATCCAAGCCTTGATCGAGCAAAAGACTGGGATTCCGGTTACCAAGCTGCAAAGTGATGAGCAGATGAAAATGAAAAACCTGGCCGCTCATTTGGAAGCAAAAGTCATTGGTCAATCCGAGGCAGTCACTCAAGTAGCGAAGGCGATTCGACGCAGTCGGGCAGGTCTGAAACCGAAAAACAGACCGATCGCTTCCTTCCTGTTCGTCGGTCCAACTGGCGTAGGGAAGACAGAGCTGTCCAAAGCATTGGCAGAGGAGCTGTTTGGGACCCGTGATTCCATGATCCGCCTCGATATGAGCGAGTACATGGAGAAGCACTCGGTATCCAAATTGATCGGTTCTCCTCCTGGCTACGTCGGTCATGAAGAAGCAGGTCAGCTAACAGAGCGCGTACGCCGCAACCCGTACAGCATTATCCTGCTGGATGAGATCGAAAAAGCACACCCGGACGTGATGCACATGTTCCTGCAAATTCTGGAGGATGGTCGTCTGACAGACAGTCAGGGTCGTACGGTGAATTTTAAAGAGACGGTCATCATTGCTACGAGCAATTCAGGTGTGAGCGAGCGAAAAATCTCTGTCGGCTTTGGAGCAAAAGCGCCCGAGCCTGCTACCGTGCTGGATTCTCTCGGGGCGTACTTCAAGCCGGAGTTCCTGAACCGCTTCGACTCGATCATTTCCTTTGCCCATCTGGAAAAACAGGATTTGGTCAAAATCGTCGATCTGCTGCTGCAAGATGTGAGGGGCAATCTGTTTGAGCAAGGAATGGAGATCACCGTGACAGATGCCGCAAAAGAAAAGCTGGCTGAGCTGGGCTACAACCCTTCCTTTGGGGCACGTCCATTGCGACGCGTGATTCAGCAATATGTCGAGGATGGCATTGCAGATTTGGTGATGGAAGAAGACGATGTGACAGCTATGGTCATTGATGTCGAGGATGATGTCATTCGAGTGAAAAAAGGATAACCGTCGTAAAAAAAGAAACCCCGATCTGGGGTTTCTTTGCTTTTTATGATCGTCTTTATTTATTCATGACTTTCTCATTGACGCCGTTGCTGACTCCAGCGCTTTCCATTTTCACTTGGCGGCGCTTGGCGATGATTTTCTTCACCCATAGCCCGACCAAGATGAGCGGCACAACGGTGAGAAAGATATAGAGAGAAACGTTATGGACCATATTTTCCGCCATTTTGCCGTAAAAATAAAACAAAAATCCGACTGCGTAAAATTTGACTGCCCGTCCAATTGCCGCGTACCCAATCAATTTCCACAACGGGAATTTCAAGCAACCCGACATGATTGTAAACACTTTAAACGGAATGGGGGTAAACGAACCGATGAAGATCGCGACTTCGCCTTTCTTTTGGAACATCGCTGTGGCAGAATCAATCCATTCCTTCTTGAGGATTTTGTACAGAACGGATTTGCCTAGTACTTTACCAATAAAATAACCGACGGGTGTCCCTAACAGACAAGCGATGTAGCCTACCGTTGCAATCCACAAGGCCTGCGAAGGATCAACGAGGCTGAGTGGTACTTGAAGAAAGAAGGCAGGAACGGGAAAGATGACTGCGTCTGCAAAAGAATGGATGAACATTCCCAAATAGCCGTATTCCATTAAGAAATCTAAAATGTTCTGAAACATCTATTTCTCCTTTGTCATTCTATCGTTAACTGCCAGTCATCAACTTAATCGAGTCGGATCGTACCAGGTTTTTACGCTTTATTGGAATGTTCAGCATCACACCGAGTAAGCCCAACAAATTATATGTGTATAGATGCGATTCTACTTCAAACTGGCCGACTATGGAACGAATTTTTTTGGATTGGGATTCACTTACTATATAACGATATACCGCAATCGATGCATTTTGAAACAATACCAACGAAGCCTCGGGGGAAATCATGTTTCTGTATCTGATAATACGATGTAGATCGTTTTCTGGTTACTCAACATTTTGGAACCAATACGTCCATTATCGAGATTTCGTTGTTGTCCAAAAACGCACTCTCGCCGGATTTTATCTACGACGTAAGGCGGATAGGTTATCGGTGCATGCGGCGTAACACATCCATCAACACCTCAATCCCTTGCTCAATCACTGCTTCCTTGGCATAGGACACATTCAGCTTCAACATATTTTCTTGCGGAAAGCCCATCAAGTAATTTTTGTCAGTAGCATCCACAAGGATCGAGCGTTTTTTGAGCTGGCTGATAACAGCAGAGACCGGGGTGGAATCGTTCAAAACAATGTGCGTATGAATCCCCGGATACGCAAAGGGCTGAAAGCTGAACAGATTCTCTTCATTCGCCGCAAAATGGTTCAAGGACGCCATTAGCAGGTTGGATCGCCGTTGATAGGAACTGCGTATTTTTTGCTTGTGACGCTCGAACATTCCGCTTTTTAGGTAAATTTCCAACGCAGCTTGAGAGAGCATGGAGCTGTCGATATCCATGAGTCGCTTGTGCTGGTTGAAGGAATCCTTAAGCGCGTCAGGTATAACGGCTACACCCAAACGCAGCCCGGGAAAAATAATTTTGGAATAGCTTTTTAAATAGATGGTGCGAGAAAAGCGATCATAGGTAAAGAGGGGATCAGCTTTGCTGTCATGCTCAAGGTCTGCCATGTAATCGTCTTCTACGATATAGACGTCATACTGTTGGGCAAGCTCCACAATACGCTGTTTATCCTTTCGACTGTACGTCGTACCGAGCGGACTATGATAGCGAGGCATCGTATAGAAAAACTTGATCTCTCCCTTTCGGAAAATAGACTCCAGCTCTTCTAAATCGATTCCTTGGGCAGTGCGTTTGACCCCGACGACAGGGTGCTTGCGTACTTGCAAACTTTCAATGAAAAGGTGGTAGCTGGGCTGCTCAATCAGAATCGTTTCCTTGCCATTTGGAAAAGGAAGACTGCACAGCAAGGATAGAGCTTGTTGGACACCGGAGGTAATGAAAATATTACCCGGGTCCGTAAAAACCTGATGGTTCCCAAGCAGCTTGGCGATGACGGCAATGAGCGATGGCAAGCCTTGTGTAGTTCCATATATGAAAAGATCGTTTTTATAGGTTTCAATCGCTTTATTGATGCAGTGTTGAAAGTCGACATAAGGAAAAAGGTCAGGATCGGGAGCAGAGGTCGCAAAATCGATCATGGACGTATCTGCGGGTTGTATCTTCTTTTGTTTTTTCACGACGTAGTAACCGCTTCGATCGACTGAGTAGATGAGGTGACGCTTTTCGAGCTCATCCAAAGTGCGGATGACAGTGCTCTTGCTGCATTGGTAGCGAGATGCGAGCTCCCGAATGGAGGGAAGCCGGTCTCCGTCTCGATAGGAGAGGCTTTCAATCAATGTTTCGAGTTCATTTTGAAGCTGCAAATATTTGTGCATCCAAAACATTCCCTTACTACCGGATTTGTATCGGTACAGTTACTCCTTTTTTGCATTGTAGCACGATTACTCCCCTATTACTATTAACCTAAGACGGCCGTCTGTAAAAAGTCCCCAGTAGGAGAGATACATACGATGAAAGACCAACAAAAAGCGATTCTTGCGGCATTACTGAATGCAGGGATTACCGGCTTGTCGTTTTTGTTTCTGAAAATGGCACTCGCTGTAACCAACCCGGTTGATACTTTGGCACACCGTTTTACCGTGGCATTTATCGCTGCATCCATTCCGATCGTGTTTGGGTGGATCAAGCTGTCCATCAAGCCAAAAGACATGCTCACGATTATACCGCTCGCCATGCTGTACCCCGTGCTGTTCTTTACTCTTCAGGCGTTTGGACTGGTGTATACCACTTCCTCTGAAGCAGGGATTATTCAAGCAACCGTTCCGATTTTTACTATGATCATGGCGGCATTCTTTTTGGGAGAGTCTTCTACGTGGCTGCAAAAGCTGTCCACGCTTTTATCCGTAGGAGGCGTCGTGTACATTTTTGCAATGAAGGGGCTGGGTGTAAGCGCAGGCTCAGGGAGTAGTATCGGTACCATTCTCATCCTGTTATCCGCGTTTTCTTTAGCGGGGTATAGTGTTCTGGCGAGGAAAATGACAAAGTCCTTTCATTATATAGACATGACGTATATGGTGGCGTTGCTCGGATTTTTGTTTTTTAATGGCTGGTCAGTCATTCGCCATAGTGCAGAGGGAACCTTGTCGACGTATTTTGCCCCTTTCGCCAGCTCGGCGTTTATCATCTCGATTGTATTTTTGGGGATACTGTCCTCGCTCATGACGTCTTTTATGACCAACTTTGCCTTGTCCAAGATGGAAGCATCCAAACTCAGCGTGTTTAACAATTTGTCTACATTGGTGACCATCGTGGCAGGCGTCATCTTTTTGCAGGAACAACTGGCATACTACCATCTTATTGGCGCGGTGATGATTATTATCGGGGTGATTGGGACGAATTTCCTAGGGGCAAGATCCAAAAACCAGAATCGCACGCCTCAACCGAAATCCACTTCTGTATGAGAAAATAAAAGGGATACGCAACAGAGCGAATGTTTATTCATTGGCTCTGTTTGTTTTTGTGGAGGAATCGTTCGTGAAACTGTTTACAAATCGTATCATACACGATATAGTTACCTAGATTGTGAGTATAATGACATATGGTGAGATGACGGAATGAAAAAAATTATACATCTGGATTCGATTGAAAAGAGATTTGCAGATACTGTCGTCGTCCCCTCTTTTTCTCTCTCCATTGAAGAAGGGGAGTTTTTGACGTTACTCGGCCCCAGTGGCTGTGGGAAAACGACACTGCTGCGAATGATTGCTGGCTTTGAGCAGCCAACGACTGGGGAAATTTTCCTTGACGAAAAACCACTCAGCCATGTGCCACCGTATCAGCGCGATATGAACATGGTGTTCCAGCAATATGCTTTGTTTCCACACATGACCGTGGAGCAAAACATCCTGTTTGGTTTGAAAATGAAAAAAGTGAACGCAGCTGAACAACAAAAGCGTTTGGAGGAAGTACTTCAGTACGTCCAACTGACAGAATTGCGGAAGCGCACGCCTAAGCAGCTGTCTGGCGGACAACAGCAACGCGTAGCAATCGCACGGGCGATTATTAACAACCCACGCGTTCTGCTTCTGGACGAGCCTCTAGGTGCTTTGGACTATCAATTGCGAAAAAGCTTGCAGCTCGAACTGAAAAACTTGCAGAAAAACTTAGGGATAACGTTCATTTACGTCACCCATGACCAAGAAGAAGCGATGGCGATGTCCGATCGCATCGCGGTTATGAACAAGGGACGAATTGAACAGATTGCTTCTCCAGCAGAGATTTACAACTCCCCGCAAACCCTGTTTGTGGCTACCTTTATTGGGGAAAACAACATTTTCCGGGAAAACGGAACGAATGCAGCCGTGCGTCCAGAAAAGATCAAGTTGTACCCGGTTGACTCCGACAAGGACAAGCACAAGAAGCTGGGCACTATTGCTGACGCGGTGTTCCTCGGCAATTTGCGCAAGGTATTTATCCGCCTCGAGGGGCAGGATATGACCGTAATGGCACACCAGTACGCAGGTGACGGTCTGGACTGGCAGGTGGGAGATCAAGTGGCCATTGGCTGGGCACAGACGGACGAGGTGATTCTTCCTTGTTAAACAAGAAGCCGGTAAAACTGCTCGCGCTTCCCGCCCTTTTGTGGATGGGTGCGCTTTTCGTCCTGCCTATGCTTATGATCGCCATATTGTCTTTCCTCAAAAGAGGCACGTACGGGCAAGTTGTCTATGAGTTTACGCTGAACAATTACATCCGTATTTTCGATCCGCTGTATGGTCAAATTTTTGGGGATACGCTGGTCGTGGCGGTTCTAACAACGGTATTTTCGATCTTGTGCGGCTATCCGTTAGCGTATTACATTTCACGGCTGGAAAAATCGACGCAGCAAATATGGCTTTTGCTCGTGATGATTCCGTTTTGGATCAACTTCTTGGTCCGATCCTATGCGTGGGTAATCATCCTGCGTTCGCAAGGTGTAATCAATACGTTCCTGCAATCGCTGGGCATTATTTCGGAGCCGCTGCCGCTTTTGTACAATTCGGGTTCTGTCCTGCTCGGGATGGTGTACACACTCTTGCCGTTTATGGTACTGCCGATTTATGTGTCGCTGGAGCAGATGGATCGTCGTAAGCTGGAAGCAGCGTATGACCTGGGTGCAACGCCTTGGAAAGCTTTTTGGCATGTGACTCTGCCGATGACCAAGACAGGTGTCGTCACTGGCTCGATCCTCGTATTTGTTTCATCTATCGGGATGTTCGTCGTTCCGGATGTCATGGGAGGAGCGAAATCGGCTCTGATCGGAAACGTCATTCAAAATCAATTTTTGTCTGCGCGTGACTGGCCGTTTGGTTCTGCCTTGTCCATCGTGCTGATGCTATTGTCCATGCTGTTGATTCTTCTTTATTTCCGCGCTACCAAAGCGAGCGAGACAAAGGAGGGATCAGCATGAAAACATTACGTCGAAACGCACTATCTGGATACTCGTGGCTGATGCTGGTCTTTTTGTATCTGCCAATCTTGATCCTTGTCCTTTATTCGTTCAATGATTCACGGATCAACGCTACGTGGACTGGTTTTACGTGGAAGTGGTACGTTTCTTTGTTTGAAAACAGGCAGGTCATGCAAGCGCTGATGAACAGCTTGACGATTGGGGTTATCAGCAGCGTTATTGCAACGGTTTTGGGTACGGCTGCCGCATTGGCGGTCAAGCATTATTCGATTCGTTGGAGCAACATCTTCAACGGGCTGATGTACTTGCCGATCGTCATCCCGGAGATCATGATGGGGTTGGCTTTGCTCGTGCTGTTTAGCCAGGTACAGATGGAGCTGGGGAAAGTGACCCTGATCCTGGCTCACGTTACGTTTAGCATGCCGTATGTGATGGTCATTATCTCTGGCCGTTTGGCTGATATGGGCAAAGAACTGGAAGAAGCATCTCAAGATTTGGGAGCAACTCCATGGGAGACATTGCGCTATGTGACGCTGCCTCTGATCATGCCAGGGATTATCGCAGGCTTCCTGATGGCGTTTACTCTGTCGCTGGACGATTTCATTATTTCGTTCTTCGTGGCTGGTCCGAATTCGACCACATTACCACTCTATATTTACGGGTTGGTCAAACGAGGCGTCTCGCCAGAAGTGAATGCACTCTCGACACTTTTGATCGTGAGTACAGTCCTTTTGGTTGTGGTAGCCGAGATTTTCCGCCGAAAAGACTCGAAAAATAATCAATCCATCCTTTAGATACATCATGGAGATTTCATAAAAGCAATCCTATAACTGATTTGGAGGTTGAGAGGAAAAAATGAAACGTTTCAAGTCCTTGATGATCGGCGCTTTGACCGCCGTGCTTGCGGTGACTGCTGTAGGCTGCTCATCGTCATCTGAGCAAGAGCAACAAGTATTGAATATTTATAGCTGGGCAGACAACTTTGACCCAGACGTCATCAAAGATTTTGAGCAAAAATTCAACGTCAAGGTTAACTATGATGTATACGGCAGCAACGAAGAAATGCTGGCAAAAATTCAAGCGGGTGCATCCGGCTACGACCTGATTCAACCTTCCGACTACATGGTAGGCACTATGATTCAGTTGGGCCTCCTGGAAGAGTTGAACAAAGCCAATATCCCGAACATGGGCAATATCGTGTCTACGTTCAAGACACCTCCTTTTGACAAAGAAAACAAGTATTCACTCGTATATACATGGGGAATTACCGGGATCGCTTACAACAAGAAATATGTAAAAGAAACCCCGACAAGCTGGAACGATCTGTGGAATGAAGCTTATAAGGGCCGTGTCATCATGCTGAACGACCCGCGCGAGGTTATGGGAATGGCACTGATCAAGAACGGCTTCTCCAATAGCACGACGAACACAGAGGAACTGGAAAAGTCCTTTGCTGATTTGAAAAAGGTAGTACCGAATGTTGTTGCCTTTGATACGGACAACATCAAGCAAAAGATGATTGCTGAGGAAGCATGGATTGGAACGGTATGGTCCGGTGACGCCGCTTTCATTCACGCACAAAATCCAGATGTGGAGTACGTCATTCCGAAAGAGGGCGCAACGATCTGGGCAGACACGCTGGCAATTCCAAAAGGAGCTAAAAACAAGGAAATGGCTGAGAAGTTCATCAACTACCTGATGGACCCAGAGGTCAGTGTGAAAAACTACGAGTCTATCGGCTACAGCAACCCGAACGAAAAAGCGTACCCACTGCACAGTGAAGAATATCGTTCCAACAAGATGGTCTTCCTGGATACAGCAGACATTGCCCGTGCGGAGTGGCTGGTGGATGTAGGAGAAACCTTGCAGCAATACGACCGCTACTGGACTGAAATGAAGAGCGGCAGATAAATAGTGGTAAACGAACCGAGATGGAGTATTTCCGTCTCGGTTTTTTTGTTTTCATTTTGTCTGGGAGCTTACTCTTCGGCTGGAAAGGGAATAGAGCGAGGACATTGGAAAAATAATAAGGGGACACCATATATTGGGGTAAACATAAGATGACAACCAACATGATTTCTGAATCCGTTAGCGAGACGCGAGAAATATTATGGGATCACATGCGAAATCCGCGATTGGTGTTTCGTAACCTTTCTTGTGGGACCAATAGCTTGTTGCTAGCCTACCTACCCTATCTAGTTGATAAGGTAATTCTCCAACAGGCGTTGCTTCCCTATTTGGAAAGGTTACCTGAGGAAAAGCTCGTTCCTGATACGATTTTGGAGAATGTTCCTATTGCTCATGTCACCAAAACTATGGAGTACAGACAAGTCAGCGAGTATCTCGTGAGGGGATGGATTTACCTTCAAATGGAAGGAGTGGCGTGGGGGCTTCTTCTCTACGTAGCAAAAATACCGAGTCGTTCTTTGGGAGAGGCTCAGGTCGAAACCCAAATTTTCGGTCCCCAGGTTGCTTTTAGCGAATCATTGGAAACCAACTTAGGGGTTCTACAGGGATATCTGTCGACTGATTTGCTTACCAACGTATCCATTACGATTGGGAAACGTAGCATGACGAATGTGGAAATATGTTATATGGAGGAACTGGCTGCTCCTGAAAATGTTCAAACCGTCATTCAGCGTATAAGCGATCTAGATATAGACGGCGTGATTGACAGTGGAAAATTGGTTCAACTGATTGATGACAATACGTTCTCTATTTTTCCGCAGTTAATCCTAACAGAACGACCTGATCATGTGAGTGAAGCCCTGTTGGAAGGAAAGATTGTCGTGTTTGTGGAGGGGAGCCCATTTGCTATTGTCGGTCCCAGTTCCTTCGTGGACTTTTTCAAGGCCAATGAAGATCTCTATATCCGGTGGCAAATGGCTTCCTTCATTCGAATGTTACGTTTCTCGGCCCTTTTTGTCTCTTTGTTTTTTACAGCTACTTATGTGGCAGCACTTACGTTCCATTATGAAATGATTCCATCTGCTCTCCTTGTATCGCTCGTAAAGTCTCGTTCCAAGGTACCTTTTCCCCCATTATTTGAAGCTTTGCTGCTTGAGATGATTATTGAATTCTTGCGGGAGGCTGGAGCAAGACTTCCTTTCAAAGTTGGGCAAACGATAGGGATCGTCGGCGGTATCGTAATTGGACAGGCAGCCGTTGCAGCGGGTTTTACCAGTAACATCTTGATCATGATTGTGGCACTCAGTGCATTAGCTTCATTTACTTTTCCTTCCTACATGATGAGTACGGCAGTACGTATCCTCCGCTTTCCGATTATCCTGTTAGCTGGGATTTGGGGAGGTTTTGGTATTATGCTTGGCGCGTCTTTTCTATTGATACACATCTTACGTCAATCAAGTCTGGGACGTCCGTTTTTTCTACCCTTCTTTCCTTTTCGCTTGCAGGATTTTAAAAACAGTCTGATCCGGTTTCCTTTTTCCTCTCTCAGCAAGCGTCCGGTTTTGACACGTTCTCCTGACAATACCCGTATGCCTGATGAAGTCGAAAAAAGGCCAGTTCAGTAGTTAGGTGTTGAATGTGAATGTCACAGTCCACTTTTCGTCGAAATAGTCATATGGCTATCAGCGTATCGCTCGCGCTATTTATGGTTCATAGCAATCAGGTGGGAATCGGCATAGCGGGGGTACAACGCTTTATTTATGATAGGGTGCAACAAGACGCCTGGATTGCGGTCATACTAGCAGGCATTATGACCCATATAGCTGCGTGGTTCATGCTAAAAATATTAGCGAAATACAAAGACATGGATTTGTATGACATTCATCAATGTGTATTTGGAAAATGGCCAGCACGCGTTCTTAATTTCATCTTTATCGTATATATCATGGGCTCTGCCTTAACGATCTTGAGAGGGTACATCGAGATTATTCAGTCATGGATGTTTCCGGAAGTGCCTTCCTGGTTATTAAATGCCTCCTTGCTTTGCCTGGCCGTTTATGGAGTGACGGGTGGCATTCGGGTGTTGGCTGGCATTAGCTTTTTTTCTGTCGGGTTGACGGTTTGGCAGCTACTGCTCATGGTTTATCCCATGCAATACGCCGATTTTCATTTATTGCAGCCAGTATTTCACCATGACATTGGACAGCTTTTTGACGGTGCGAAGAAGATGTCTTTTTCCATCATCGGATTTGAGATTATTTTGTTCATCTATCCGTTTGTGAAGGAAAAGGAATTGCTATCGCGTTATGTACATGGTGGGTTGTTTATGACCACCTGCTTGTATGTGGTAGTCATGCTAGTTACACTCTTGTACTTTCAAGGGGAACAGCTTAAGCAACTTATCTGGGCAACGCTAATGATGATGAAAATTGTAGAGTTTCCGTTTTTGGAGCGTTTTGAGTTTGTGTCCATCTCACTGTGGATGCTTATCATGCTAGATAATTTGCTGATGAACCTATGGGTAGCCATGCGGGGGCTTCACCATATTAGTGGGCTCAAGGAGAGAATGGCACTTATCGGGATTGTTGGTGTCATGTTTTTTGCTAGCAATTTTTTGGAAACACGTCAGTCGATTAATCTCATCACGGATATTTTCGGTGGTGTCGGCTTCTATATCATTTTTGTTTATCCCATCGTGCTTTATGTAGTAATTCGGCTGTTTCGGAGGGGAGCGGTCCGGACATGAAAAGGTTACGATTGCTTGTTTCCTACTTAGTAGTGGTCGTGTTATTGAACGGCTGTGGGGAGCAGCACGTATTAGAAAAATTGGGACTGGCGGTTGCCGTAGGGTACGATCTTAGTAAAGATGGAAAGCTGCTAGGTACCACGGTATTTTATCAAATTGACCCGGAGGCACGTGAGTTGGTCACTGTGATTTCTGGCACAGCGCATACAAGTAAAGGACTTACCGTTTCACAGAACAGGGAGTCTTCCAAAAAAATTGTAGCCGGTCAAATACGCGTCGTGGTCTATCACGATGAATTAGCACGTAGAGGAATCCTTTCTCTTGTAGAAAACTTAACGCGTGATGCCTCCATTGGTAGCAATGTCTATTTAACGGTAGCCAAAGGACGAGCATATGATATTTTGACACATCGCTATCCCGAGAACAGCAACATTGGAATTTACCTGTATCAAGCCATACGGCAAAACGTCGAAGGAGAGAATATGATCTCCTCGAAACTTCATGAGTACATGAAAGATTATTATGCCGTCGGGAAAGATCCCGTGATGCCTTATATCGAAAGAGTAAAGAATGAATTGCATATTAATCAAATTGGATTATTTCGCGATGAAAAACTGGTGGCAGAGATTACATCAAGGGAGGGGTTTTTCCTCAAGATATTACGGGAGCGTTACAATAAGGGGGAATTGGAAATAAACATTGCCCTCGATAAAAAGCGTCTTTTTACTGTAATTGAACATATCTCAAGCAAAAAGCAAATAAAAGTTCTGGATTTGGAGAAACCAAGATTTTCTGTGAAGGTTAAAATGGCAGCGCAGATTCAGGAAATGGCTGAAAAAATCGATTTATCAAAGCCTGAGCAGTTGAATAAGGTACAAAAAGCAATCGAACTGGCGGTTAAAAAAGAGACGGAACATTTACTGGAGAAGTTCAGAAAGCACGATGTAGACCCGGTAGGATTTGGGGAAATCTACAATATAGCCAGTCAAAAGAGCGGGAAGAAGAAATTGAGTAAAGATGAATGTCGGGAAATCATGAAAAGGGCGAAATTTGATCTAGATGTCGAGATCAAGATTTTACGTACAGGCGTCATTGGATAAAAGGAACAAAAAATACATAGACAAGCGACAATCCGGGGTGAGATAGTGAGGGGGAGGTGAGAAAAAATGGAAAACAGGCAGGCTGTACAAACTGGCTTTCTCGAAGCCAATGGCGCACGTATTTACTATGAAGTAGCAGGGGAAGGCGAACCGCTCTTATTGATCCACGGCTTCAATCTGGATACAAGGCTATGGGATGACCAGCTACAAGCATTCGCACAGACGTATAAGGTTGTTCGCTTTGATATCCGCGGGTTCGGTAAAACACTGGCGACTGACGTTCCTTTTACCTTGTATGACGACGTGAAAGCAGTTCTGCTGGGGCTTGGTATTGAAAAAGCGCATGTGGCTGGGCTTTCGTTTGGGGGAATGGTCGCGCAGGAGTTCGCCCTTGCTTATCCGCAGATGGTGAGCAGCTTGATTCTCGTCGCATCCGGCTTGTTTGGTCACCCAAGAAGTGAACAAAGGCTACATGATGTGGAACGGTTCAATCAAGTATGTCAGCGCGGCACGACAGAGGAAGCGTTGGAAATGACGACACAAATGTGGTTTGACGGACCTGGTCAGCCGGTAAATGAGCAAGCACTCGAAGCAAGAAACCGCTTTAAAGAAATCAACAGACACGCCTTTTCGTTGCCGGAGTTTGGCGTTGGATTGGAAACGTTATCTCCCTCACCAATCGAGCGTTTGGAAAACATCAAAGCCCCAACACTCGTTCTTGCAGGAGCACGGGATTATCCCGATTTTCTACAGATCGCCGATGTGTTGACTGAACGAATTACAGGCGCACAAAAAGTCATCCTGCCTGACTCAGCCCATATCCCACCGATGGATCAACCAGAGGTATTCAACCAACTCGTCCTGGAATTTCTCGCACAAAGCACGGTAAGATCATCCTAATACAGTTTGAAAAGGCGTGGATCGGAGAGAATTACCGCTCATGCCTTTTTTTGTTTTCAACACTTTGCCACATCAGATAGCCCGATGGAGCCATATAGATTCTCGTACTATTTTGATAGGATTAAGGACGAAATAAGGAAGCAGGTGATAGGGTGACATACAACATTAGACATTATGCGGTTGTGTTTTTGCTCGCCTTCTTACTTGTCCTGACAACGGGTATGACAACTGCTTACGCCCATGCTGGCTTGATGAGCAGCTCACCGCAAGATGGTGAGGTACTGAAGGCGAATCCAGGACAAATATCTGCGCGGTTTACCGAAACATTGGAGCCCGATCTTGTTAACGTGCGTCTATTTGACTGGGATGGCAAGGAAATAAAACTAGAGCGGCCGACATTGCAGCCAGGTGATGCCTCGCAGTTGAATGCGAAACTGCCAAGCGATTTGGCTGAAGGGACGTATTCGGTTATCGTATCTGTCGTTTCCGAGGACGGACATCCGATCGAAGAGAAGCTCACGTTTTCCATCGGACAAAAAAGTGCGGTCGTGGTTCCGCCAAATGAGCAAAAAGCAGATTCAAGCTACTTGATCATGTACCGCTATTTGGCACAAGGAATTATCCTCATAGGTGGGGGCTTGTATCTGGTAGCGTGGGCAGCACAGCGTCATGGCTTGCCTTCCCTTGCCCAGCTCATCGGGATTGGCAGACAAATCGGATGGAGTTTGGCGATCATCGGACTTATATTTTTGTGGTTCTTGTATGACGAATCGTTAACCGCTGTATCACTTACGCAAGCACTATGGCAGATGGACGGGAACTTGCTCAGTCAGTCTCCGTTTGCGACCATGCTGCTGGTGTCCTTTGTACTACTGTTATTGATCGCGATCCCCAATATGGTGTCCGGATGGTATGTGGGAATCTGGGTGATCGTGATTAGCGCACAAGCTTTTGGTGGTCATGCATGGGGCATTGCTCCTGTCTGGCTGTCCATTTTGCTGAGACTGTTGCATGTGTTGACGGTCGCCGTGTGGATGGGGGCACTTGTGTACTTGCTTCTTACAGTCAAAGCGGCTGAACGAGGACAGGAGTCGTTCAAGAGGTTCTTCTTGCAGACAGTTGCTGTGGCGGCGGTGCTTGCCGTCGTGACGGGTGTTGTCATGCTCATCGTGCAGACAGATGTCATGAATATTATCCAGAGTGCAACGGCATGGAGCTATCTGTTATATGGAAAAATAGCAAGTGTTTGCCTCATGCTACTTCTAGCCTTTAGGCAAACCAGACGTTGGCGGACGAAAAATTCCTTGCAGCCCGCTTACTTGCGTTGGGAGATTGTATTCGGGATTATCGCTATTCTGGCTGGACTTTGGATGAGCCAGATCAACTACCCGACAGCTACGACAAATAATCAGGCAGTGATTCAAACAGATTCAAACTAGGGAGGATTTCATATGATGAAAATGAAAAAATGGATGAGCAGTGTCCTGGTAGCAGGTGCAGTTTTGACGTTGGCGACAGCAGCACAAGCACATGTGAACGTGTATCCGAAAGAGGCTACTACAGGCTCCTATGAAAAATACACGGTGCGTGTCCCAGTAGAAAAAGACGTTAACACAACAAAAGTGAAGCTGGAATTCCCAGCAGGTGTGAAGGTAAATTCCGTACAACCGATTCCGGGCTGGACCTACGAGTTCGAAAAAGATAAAGACGGTGTGAACACAGCGCTTGTGTGGACCGCAACAGAAGGCGGAATTAAGGCACATGAATTCCAAGAGTTTACGTTTGTCGGGGCAAACCCGAAAGAAGAGGGCCAAGTGGCTTGGAAGGCTTATCAGACCTATGCAAATGGCGAGGTTGTGGAATGGACAGGGGACAAGGATTCCAAAACGCCAGCGTCTGTCACTACCATTAAGGCTGGTGTAGGCGAAGCGGGGCATGAGCATGGACAAGAACAAAAGCCGGCAACCGCTCCTGCCGGGGAAGCAGCGAGTGCAGGCAGCAACAATACCTTGCCATTGGTACTTTCTGGTTTGGCGTTGTTGATCTCCATCGTTGGTCTGTTTAGAAAAAAAGCGTAAGTGCTTCATAAAAAAGCTGTGCAGTGTATCCAATCATGCTGCACAGCTTTTTTCCATTGTGTGGGAATTGAAATGATTTTATAATAGCTATAATTACTTTCGGAGGTGTATATCACATGTTAAAAACACTATGCAGAGCAAGCAAGTACACAGGAAGGAAAAATAAGAGTGGCAGCATGACGCGTACGCATTTTACACAGTAGAGGATTGTAGAGTAACGATCAGTATGTGAAAACGGAACGCGTCATCTGCCTAAAAAAAGGTGGATACTGCTTCCATGTTCATGAATGCGACAAAAGTATATACGATCAAAAGTTTTTTGACTTCCCTGGCCAATACGACCATGTTCACGACCTATGCGCTTTACTATATTGTGACACTTGGTTTTAACCCGTTTGAATTGCTATTGATTGGGACGGTATTGGAGTTATCCGTGTTGGTGTTTGAAGGGATAACAGGTGTAGTGGCGGATACGTACAGTCGCCGTCGCTCCGTCATTATCGGGATGTTTTTGCTGGGAATCGGATTTGCGATGCAGGGGATCGTTCCCGCGCTTGATGCTTGGGTACCATTGATTTCTGTCTTCGGCTTGGTGTTGTTTTCGCAAGTCATCAGTGGTCTCGGGTATACGTTTATCAGTGGAGCGGATACTGCATGGATTGTGGATGAGGTCGGAGAAGAGAAGATCGGTACGATTTTCATGAAGGCCAAGCGCTACTCCTTGATGGGAAATCTGCTCGGGATTGTACTTAGTGTGGCATTGGCAACACTCGCTCCTCATTTGCCTTACCTCATAGGAGGCCTCATGTATCTGGGGCTTGGTGTCTTTCTGATTCTGTTCATGAAGGAGACCGGTTTTGTTCCACGTGAGCGTGAGCGAGGTGCTTCCCACGTGCAGGAAATGATTCAGACATGGGCTTCTGGGGCCAAAGTGATTCGCAGTCAGCCGATTCTGATGCTGATCTTGTTCGTGACGCTATTTACGGGTGCAGCTTCTGAAGGGTATGACCGTTTGTGGGAAGCGCATTTGATCGCTGAAATTGGCTTTCCAGAGCTCGCTGCTATTTCGATGCCAATGTGGTTCGGGATCATTGCCGCACTCGCAAGCTTACTCGGCCTTATCGTTGTAAGTATTGTGGAAAAAAGGCTGGATGTGAACAATGAACGGATTGTCCTTGTGGGCATGTTCACGTTGACGGGGCTCAAAATTGCAGCGATGATTGCGTTTGCCTTTTCCCCTAGCTTTAGCTGGGCGTTAGTAGCATTGCTGTTGATCGGTGTGATCCAGTCATTAAGCAGTCCGCTGTATGATACATGGCTGAATCTGAACATTGAGAGCAGTGTGCGAGCGACGGTTCTGTCGATGATGGGCCAGTCCAATGCGTTGGGACAAACGGCAGGTGGTCCGGCTGTCGGATGGATCGGGACCCGTTTTTCGATTCGCGCTTCGTTGGTTGCGGCGGCCATCTTGTTGGCCCCGATTCTCATTGTGTTCGGACGTGCGCTTAGAAGGCGCTGAGTTGTAACAATCATAGGCATGTGTCCATTTTTAGGGTACATGCCTTTTTTGGCGGATTGGGTTACTCGTTCATTAGTCGGAAAGCTGAGGTAGCAGCTACTGATGTATGTCACAAAAAAGAGATAGGTGTGGAGCATCATATGGAAGATCAATTAACATTGATTAAGGTTTTTGCTGGCACAAGTTCACAGGGAACAGTTTTAGAAGAGCTTCCTGCAGAATACCTAAGCGATCAAAAATTCAAATTATGTGCATCTCCTGGGCTAGCTCTAGGTCTTGCGAAAGGAGATACAATAAAACTCCATCCCAACGGAGATTTTGAATTAATAAAGCATGGTGGAAATTTCTGTATTCAAATTTACAAAGAGCAGCCTATCAAAGAAAAGATAGAAGCAGTTGAAACTATCGTCAAAAAAGAACTTTCAGGCTCTCTAGATGGATTTCATAATGGTTCACTCGCATTTACTGCTCCAATCAGTAATGGATTTAATGCAACCAATCATACGTTCAATAAAATTAGAGACGTACTAGAAGCAGAGTACTATTACTCTAATATTTACAAGAATCCATACGATCTTGAAGATGAAGAGCTAGTTAGTTGGGCTAGCGATCTGGATTAATCGGTTGAAAACGCCAGTTCTTCGGCACTACGTACCATCTCTGGACAGGGGCCTCGAAAAGGAAAACTTGCGAACGCGTGTTCTCTTTTGGTATGATGATCTCAACAACAAGAAGACACATTTTGTGGTGGTGACAGCCTGATGATTCTGGAGTTGAGAAGGTACGCAGCGCGGCAGCAAGCAGTGGAGATCATCTATTTGAAGAAGGATGGAGAGACCAGCAGGCGTACGATCCGTGTGGTGCAAATCGATGTGAACAAAGGGAGTTTGAAAGCATACTGTTATATGAGGAAGGCGTATCGCGTGTTTATGTTGGATAACATTTTGGCGATCGCACCTGTGTCTGGACATTTTGCCGGTTGAAAAGGAATCACTCTCTACGCCCCCAGCCGATTCCAGCCATACTATGTTATACTAAATTAGGTAAACAACTTCAAAAAAGCGGAAGGGCGGGGACAAACAATGGAGTTCTTCATTGTCATCGTCATCATGTTTTTGATCGTAGTATTTGTCTTGGCGTCCAAAGCTGCAAAAGGCGGAAGTGGGCGCTCTCATTCCTCTTCAGACAGTGGGGGCGGAGCCTTCTATGTAGACAGCAACCACAATCACCATCATCGAAATCACGACTCAGGCGATCGCTGGGACAGCTATGACAGCGGAAGCGATAGCGGAAGTGGTGGAGACAGTGGTGGTGGCGGAGATAGCGGAGGAGGCGGCGGCGGGGGAGATTGACGCTGTTGCATTTTGTTTCATTATGGTACAATAACTGGGAAATATGATTCCAAACCTGAATGGTAGGTTTGCTAAAGGAGAGATGTTTTATGGTAGCCATCAAATTTGTTCAGAGTGTCGTAGTCGGGGTCACAGGAATCCTCCTTTCAAGCGAACAGTAATACCGTTCACCAAATGAGGATTCGACTGTGACTGGTTCTGGCTGATAGCCATATATTTAACCAATTGCAGGGGGAATCCGCAGTGAATCAACTAACCAATCAACAAGTATTGCAATCTATGGGCTGGAATGAGTATTTTGCTAACCATTTTGCCCCTTATGCCGAGCAAGGCTACAGTGTGGGACGTATCACACTCGAACATAAACGTATTTATCGTCTGTGGAGTGAGCATGGCGAACTCTTGGGCGAAGTAACGGGTAAGCTTCGCTATGAAGCTATCGGACGAGAAGATTTTCCGGCTGTCGGGGACTGGGTAGTGATCAGTGCTCGTCCAGAGGAAAAGAAAGCCTCCATCCACGGCCTCCTTCCACGTAAAAGCAAGTTCTCCCGCAAAGTAGCCGGGGATACTGTGGAAGAGCAGATTGTGGCCGCTAACGTGGATACCGTTTTTCTCGTGAACTCCTTAAATAATGATTTAAATCTGCGCAGAATAGAACGCTATCTCATTCTTGCGTGGGAAAGTGGAGCCAATCCGGTGATTGTGCTTTCCAAAGCGGATTTGTGTGACGATCTGGATGCATGCATGGCAGAGATAGAATCAGTCGCAATCGGAGTACCTGTTCACGTAGTCAGTGCTGAGCAGGGAGAAGGACTGGATCAACTCGCGCCTTATCTGGGCGAGGGCCAGACGATTGCTTTGATGGGTTCCTCTGGTGTTGGCAAATCCACGTTGATCAATAAATTGAGCGGAGCGGAGATGCAAAAAGTCAGTGGCGTGCGTGAAGGTGATGACCGTGGCCGCCATACGACGACACACCGCGAACTCTTCCGATTGCCAAGTGGTGCTCTGATGATCGATACACCGGGCATGAGGGAGTTGCAGCTCTGGGAGGCAGATGAAGGTTTCCGCGGTGCTTTTGACGATATCGAGTCCATTGCGGAAACATGCCGTTTCAATGATTGCAAGCATATGCGCGAGCCTGGCTGTGCTGTTCAAGCTGCCATCCAAGCTGGATCATTGGAAAAGGCACGCTTTGACAGTTATCTAAAGCTTCAGCGCGAATTGGCTCATTTGGCACGTAAAGAAGATGCAAGGCTTGCAGCCGCTGAAAGGGATAAATGGAAGAAGATCAACGTTCAGATGCGGCAGAAAAAACCGAAGAGATAAGTACGAGAGCCCTTGAGAAATCAGGGCTCTTTCCTTTATTTGGACAAGTAAGCGCTTCCTTTTACTTTCAAAAATTAACGCTTGCTCACAACACGGGAGTTATGATAGATTTGGTCAATACTCGTTATTACTCTTCGAAATAAATAGGTAGCTCGTATAATTTTGGGAATAAGGCCCAACCGTTTCTACCAGGTGACCGTAAATCACCTGACTACGAGTGAAAGTGCGTCTAGGGTTCCGTCTCTTTCTTTCCTATTCCAAGAATAGGGTTGGAAGAAAGCTGGTCCGAGCGACGCAGGCACCATGGATGTGTCACACCTAAGGGATAAAAGCCCAGAGGGACAGTTTCACTTGGCGTTGGTTTGTTACGTAGCCCGCTTGTGACACTGTCCGCTCTGGGCTTTCTATATTTCAGCAGGCCACAGGTATAAAAAGTGGCCGGAACCATATCCGAGGAGGAAGAATTGATGAAAGAATTACAAGAGCGCATCGTACAGGACGGCAAGGTACTGTCGGCATCCGTTTTGAAGGTGGATGCGTTTTTGAACCACCAGGTAGATCCACAATTGACGATGAAGATCGGACAGCGCTTTGCCGAGCTGTTCGCTGGTGAAAAAATCACAAAAGTCGTGACGATTGAGGCAAGTGGAATTCATTTCGCTATGGCGACTTCTTTTGCGTTGGGTGTTCCCTTTATTTACGCGAAAAAGAAAAAAGCTGTCACGCTGACAGAGGAAGTATACTCTGCTCCTGTTCATTCCTTTACCCGTCAGGAAACGTATCAAATCAGTGTATCCCGTCAGTATTTGTCCAAAGAAGACCGCGTATTGATTGTCGATGACTTCTTGGCTACGGGAGCTGCTCTGGTGGGGCTTACGAATATTGTCAAAGATGCTGGTGCTCATCTCGTCGGAGTTGGCGCTGTTATTGAAAAAAGCTTCCAGGAAGGCCGCGGTCTTTTGGAGCAAGCTGGCGTGCGAATCGAATCATTGGCACGTATTGAATCAATGTCACCAGAAGGCATTCACTTTATGGAAGAAGAGCCTGCACGCGTATAATCAAAAAATGAATAGGAGGTAAGGGTTCACTCATGCTAGCCAAACATAAGATTGTTACTTTGGGCTTACAGCACATTCTTGCCATGTATGCAGGAGCCGTCGTCGTACCGTTGATTATCGGTGGTGCTTTGAATCTGACTCCTACGCAAATCGCTTATTTGATTGCTGCCGACCTTTTTACATGCGGAATCGCGACGCTCTTGCAAGTCCTTGGCACACGTTATACAGGGATACGCCTTCCTGTTGTGCTAGGCTGTACGTTTACAGCAGTAGGGCCCATTATCGCGATTGCGTCTACGAGTAATCTAGCGACCGCCTATGGTGCCATCATCATATCGGGTATATTCGTTGTCTTGGCAGCTCCACTGTTTGGTAAGCTGCTGCGCTTTTTCCCAACCGTTGTTCAAGGTTCGGTCGTTACGATCATTGGACTGTCGCTCATTCCCGTTGCGATGAACAACGCGGCTGGCGGACAAGGCATGCCGGACTTTGGACAACCGCACAATTTGCTTTTGGCTTTAGGAACGCTGGTTATTATTTTGCTTATTAATCGTTTCTTTACCGGATTTATTCGTGCGATTTCGGTATTGCTCGGCTTGATTGTCGGTACGGCTGTTGCTTACATGATGGGGATGGTCAGCTTTGCGAATGTTGTGGAAGCATCTTGGTTTAGTGTGGTTGAACCGTTTTACTTCGGTACACCACAGTTCAGTATTGTGGCCATTGTTACCATGATTCTCGTCAACATCATCAGCATGGCTGAGTCCACAGGCGTTTACTTTGCGCTTGGTAAAGTGACGGATACAAAAGTAACAGATCAAGATGTAGTCAAAGGATTGCGCGGGGAAGGGGTCGCAATTGTACTTGGCGGCCTTTTCAACGCATTCCCTTACACAGCTTTTTCGCAAAACGTTGGTCTGGTTTCCTTGACTGGCATTAAATCGCGTGATGTGATGATTGGTGCCGGTGGAATCCTCGTTGTTCTCGGTTTACTGCCGAAGCTGGCTGCTTTGACAACGGTTATTCCTAACGCGGTATTGGGTGGAGCGATGATTGCCATGTTTGGGATGGTTGTTGCATCTGGTATCAATATTCTCTCGCAGGTTGATCTGAACAAAAACGAAAATCTGCTGATCGCTGCTTGCAGTATCGCTGTTGGACTAGGCTCTGCTGCGGTTCCTACGATGTTTGATCAACTGCCTACGTTGGCAAAAATGATGCTGCAAAATGGTATCGTGACAGGTTCTTTGACCGCTGTCATTTTGAATATCTTGCTTGTTCATACGAATAAAAAAGCATCTCAGACTGCTCCAGCAAATGTAACTGTTTCGGAAGCGTCTTAATATCATCAGATAATGATACCGCCATATCCTGGTTAGACAGGGAGTGGCGGTTTTTTCTATTATGTGGCTGCGGTGGGGAGAAGAATATTTCCAGTCTAAGCTCCAGGCTCCGTCCTGCTGGGGGTAAGGCTGCCCGCTCCGAAGGGATTCGCGGGGAAACGCAAAAGTGGTAGCCGCTTCGTAGCGCGAGCACGGTTGCGTTTCTTTTGCCCGCGAATCCCTTCTTCGCTCGGTAGGACTTCACAAGTCGCTACGTCTGGAAATATTCTTCTCTGGCGTAACAGATGAGATTCTTCAATCTTTTAGGGGATTTAAAAATCGGATCAAACGGAAAGCTCGTAGAGGAAACATGAGAAATAAGCGAAGATCTTTGGGACACCGACCGAGGCGCAATGAAAAAAAGAGAAACAAGCTCTTAGCGTCCACCTCTGAGATGCCTCCTGAATGGACGACTTTGGACGCGGGTTTCGCTTTTTTTCATGGAGCCGTGCAGTCAATCCCACAGCGGGAGGCCCAAGAAGCTGGAGCGTTTTCTCCTGTTTCCTCCCACCACTATAGCTCGAACAAGAGGTTTTTTCCCATCCGTAAAAAAGGCTTCCCCGCAATGACAAGCGTCCAACAGTGCTGGCCAAGTTTTACATACGATGACCATGTAAAACTAACTACCTCCAGAAAGGAAGGGGTGCTATGGCAACCTTTCAGGAAGCGCTCCTGGCCAAGAAGCATTTGGTCAAAAGGTGGAAGCGGATGCCGGGCGTAATTGGCATCGGGATTGGCTACGCAAACGGAAAAAACAAAAAAGGCGGCGCCTGCATTGTGATGTATACGGTCAATGCAAGTGCCGCCGTGAAGAAGAGCTGCCCGAGCTGCGTCCTTGTCAAAAGGAAGGTGGCGACAACTCCAACTCATGTATCCGTTCCTGTTCGAACTGTCACCTCTGGACGATGCCATTGTCATCCTGCTGTACGTCCCTCTGCAACGAATTATCGCAGCAGAATCAGACCTGTGATTGCGGGATATAGCATCGGCTACCCAGGAGCGTCCGGAACGGCTGGGTTAATCGTTGCCCGAGGAGGCCAACGGTTCGTGTTGAGCAACAATCACGTCCTGAATCGTAACAATACGAGTGGCTATACCGAGACCATCCAGCCTGGTGGAGCAGACGGCGGCCGTTCAGGAAGAGACCGAATCGGGCGCTTGTATCGCTTTGTTCGGCTTCGGAGAAATGTAGCTAATCGAATGGATGCAGCGATTAGTATCCCTACTTCGAATCGACTCCTTGCCCCTCGTTATGCAACAGTGGGCAGAGTACCAGGAGTGATTCGTTCGTATGGCATCGGGCGCAGATTGAAAAAAGTGGGCCGTTCATCGGGGCTGGCATGGGGAACGGTTGAATCGATCCACACCGATATTGATGTCAGTTACGGGAACTACGGAGGACTTGGGACCATCCGTTTTCAGAATCAGACGGTCATCAGAAGTACAGTTCCCGTCTCCTTGCCTGGAGATTCTGGCTCTGTTTGGCTGACTGCGGGCAACTATGCTGCAGCAGTGAATTTTGCTGGTTCATCCAATGGCAGACTCTCGATTTCGTATCCTGTGATCTGGGCATTGCAAGCGTTTGGCGTCGGAGTAGCAAGATCAGCAGGGAGAACTGGCAAGTCAGTTGCCAAAGCCAAAAGAGTCAGGCGAAACAACGCTCGTACTAGACCATTGTCCGCCACTGAGTTAAACCGTGTCCAAACAAAAAAAGCTGCCTCCAAAAGGCAGCCGGGCAAGAAAAAGACGAATAGATAATAGCATTAGGAAACTTCGTTGGCTAACTGATCCAATACGTGGAGAATGCGTTGTGAGATTTCTTCTAACGTATCAAACGCAGCTTCTGCTTCCTCTAGTTTTCCTTGCTTGACGAGGTGGTAAATTCGCCGAACCGTTTCATGGAACTGTCGATGAGGCGCATCCAATTGCTTGAAAGAGGGCAAGGTGCTCACGGAAGGATTGTTCAGGGCCTCGTCATACCAGATCCCCAAGCGGCATTGATGATGGTCGACGAGTTCTTTTTCATCAATGTGGTGATAGCCAAGCATGAAGTTGTACAGCCACCATCTCCATAAGAGATGGTCGGTTTTGACGATTCGCAAGTAATGCTTAGTCTTTAAGTGGCTCGTTTGCGTGATGCTCAACTTGTGCAGGCTGTTAATGCCGGCGCCAACATCATAGACGTTTTTACCTACATTCGAGACGTGCGAAGAGACCTGCTCCATATTCGTCTGGACTTGCGATATGCGCATCGAAATATCATCGGTGGCAGCAGACTGTTCTTGTGCCAATGCTGCGATATGTCCGGTAGCATGCCCGACAGTCTCAATATTTTGCACAATATCTCCTAATATCCCAATCGCATCACGTGTCTGAATCACTTTATCGTTAAAATGGTCGCTCATGAGAGTGGCCGTTTCTTTTACCTGGACAGCTTCATTCTGGACATTGTTGATTGTGGCTGTAATGCTTTGCACGGATTGCTTGGTCTGTTCGGCGAGCTTCCGTACTTCATCTGCCACGATAGCAAAGCCGCGGCCGTGTTCGTTGGCTCGCGCTGCCTCAATTGACGCATTCAATGCAAGAAGATTGGTTTGATCCGCAATATTGCGTATGACTTGGACGACCTGGGAAACTTCTGCAATGGATGTCATTAGCTGTGAAATTTTTGTTTGCATCTCTTGGAATTCATCTGCCATGGAAAGAAAGCTGGTCAATGACTCTTGGATAATGTCCTTGCCCATCGTCGCTTGCTCGATGGTAGTGGAAGCACTCTCTGCGACAGAGACGGCTGATTGAGCCACTTTTTGCACAGATTCGCTTAGTTGCTCGGCAGCAGAGCCCACATTGCCGGCTTCCTCAGTCGTATCCTCAATCGTATCCAGCACATGCTTGAATTTATCGATCTGAATCACTAACTCCAGAACTTCGCCCAGACGATCAATGACTTTGAAATCATTGTCCTCCTGATATGATTGGAGGACGATTTGCGAATCAAGCGTGATGATCTTCATGAGTGCCAACAGGACGGAAGAAAGTTCTTGAGGACGTTTCGAATAGGTGTTGACGATTGCGGGAATCAAATACTCATAGACCCGCAAGTAAGAGCCCGTATACCATTCTGGCGCAAGTCCAATCTTGCTGTGGACCTCTCCGATTTTCTTACGTCCGGCTACATAGGCGTCGTCTAGCTTGGCATGTGGAAGCGATTGCAAATAGTGACGAAAGGATACGGCCAATCGATCAACCGTCGTATGCGTTTCGATGATCTGCATAAGATGGGAGTATTGGCGAAGCATGTGGTAATGACGCTCTGTAATAGCCTCTAGGTGTTCTGTTAAGAGTGGTTCAATTTGTTTCAACCGATCAAGGTCTGTCTGATTCATTTGCAAAAAATGCACTTTTCCTTGTAGCTGATCGGGCATTTGGACATCGCTTTTTTGAATTGAGGCGGTAACAGGTTGAGCGCCACGCTTACCAAACATAAAATCCCTCCAAATTTTTACGAAAAACGGGCCTATTCATTAAAGGAATAGGCCATAAGTGCTTTATAGATTATAGCATTTACGAATGGAGTTGAATCTTTGGAACTATTGTGATTTTGTGAAAAGTATATTAAGAAATGGGCAACATCATCGATTATTCAAAAAAGGTCATGTGATGCTTTTCGTCCCGGTAATAGGCGAGACGGTCCTGGAGAGTGCCTGTATGTAATTCGAACTTATGTCCATCAGGGTCGGTGAAATAAATGGAGCGTTTATCCCGCTCCGAACGATCCCGTCCATGCAAAATGGTAACGCCATGCTTTTCCAAATGAGCACACCACTCATCAAATGACTCTTCTGTGATAGTGAAGGCCATGTGTGTATAGGAGTGAGCAATTTCATTGCGAGGGATGTCTGGTTCCTCATTCAGCGCTAACCAATAGCCATTCAGGTCAAAGTAAGCCAGCTTGCGACCTCGTACAAGTGGTTTGGCATGCAGTACATCCCGGTAAAAACAAAAAGATTTCTCCAGATCAGAGACAGAGAAAAGCAAATGATTCAATCCTTGAAGTTGCGGCAATACGTCCCCCACCTTTTTAGCAATAATCTTCAACTATTGCTATTGTATGGGGAAAACAGGCAAACCACCAGTATAGTGCGGGTCTGCCTGCATTTCGTTTAGGATTTGCTTTGTTGAGCTTGCGCTTGGGATTGCAGCGTGGATTGGACTTGGGATACCATCGTTTGGGCTTGGGCAATTTCCTGAGACGCTTGCTTCAGGGCTTCTTCGGCGAGCTGTGGATTCGCTGCAGATTGCTCGATCGCTTGCGTAATCATATTTTTTGCCAGCGTAGTGGCTACCTCTGCTTTTTTAAGCGAGTCGGTGTTAATTTGGCTCGGCATGATATACCTCCTGCGGGTTTTGATAATGGGAACACCGTATTAATTTGCCCCGCACGCTACGGTTTATGTATGCGGATACGCGTCCAACCGTTTTTCTCCCGCGATGCATAGTCTGACAGGGGGAGGGACGTTATATGAAAAAGCAATGGGTGCAAGTCATTCGATTGGCAGAGCAAGCGTTCTTTACGATTATCTTTTCGGCCCATAAGCGGGTGGGGGATCGCGGAATCCTTTTGCCAAAGCGGTTTCATTCCAAATTGAAAATTCGCCGTTTCTTGCAAAAATTCATGACTCCTTGTCTGGCAAATCGAGTGATCGGCAATCTTGATTTGCGGCGAATAAACGGACGACTCGCGATTCCTGTAGGTGATACGATAGGGGCACCGCCAATTGTAAAATCAAAGGTCCTGTCTTCGGGTAGCAGATGTGCGACGCTTGTGGTATGGTTTGCCTTCGATCCAAGTGATCGATTTTTCCGTGTGTACCAGTTGAAAAAGCTTCCGAATGGGCGTTGGATCGTTGTCGGACGTCATCCGCTGGACTATCCGTTTAACCTTCCGCAGGATTTCCTGAAACGACAAATACCCTGTGGAAAAATCTGTACACCATGTAGAGAGAAGTTAAAAACTAGGAAAAAATGACTATATTCCAAAAAAATCCGGTATTGCTATTGGTTCAATTTGCCTGTATAGTATGTAAGTGTTGCAATACTTATCGGAAATTGTCGAATGAGAGAAGCTCCGATATGGCTGGCAATCGGGAAGTAGCTCAGCTTGGTAGAGTACTTGGCTTGGGACCAAGGGGTCGCAGGTTCGAATCCTGTCTTCCCGACCATGTTTTCATTTGAATAGGCCGGTATGGCGGAATTGGCAGACGCGCGCGACTCAAAATCGTGAGGGAAACCGTGGGGGTTCAAGTCCCTCTACCGGCACCAGCAATCTATACATATGGTTTTCGTTATAAGGTGGGGAACAGTGAGTAGGCCTGTTTCTCACTTTTTTTTATTCGGTTTACGAAGTATCGACTGGATGGAGATACTCTCACTTATGTGTATACGGGTCCTTCATACACCTATGAATTCAATTTTCATTTATCTAAAAAACTCAATACACGTCCATTAACGTATTCTGGCTGTTCCATCGACAAAACGTGGCCAGCATTATTTACGATTTCCGCTTCGATACCGGGAACAAAAGACAAAGCACGATGTAAGGCAGATTGCGGGTCATAAATGACTTCGTACTCGCTCAGTAATAAGAGAATCGGAACTTTTACTGATTTTAATTCGTCGTCAGTAAAAACATATGGGAATCCATCAGCTTTAGGTTTTTGATTTCTTAATTCATCCTGCCACATAATGCCTGCATGAAACTGCTTTGCAAAATTTGGATGTAATACGTAACGATCCCCCATCATCCATTTTAAAAAATTCTCAACTCCGTTAGGTACAAAAAGGCCAAGTGCGTATTTGTAGAAATTTGGATGAAATGATACGAAAGTTTCCGCAGGACTAAGTAAAACTGCCTTTTCTACTCTCTCGGCCGCACGCAAAACAAAATTCATAACATGAAGCCCACCAAGCGAAAGTCCAAGCAAGTAAGCTTTTTTGATACCCAGATTATCAAACACTTCAAGAAGCCAATCGGCGTAACCCGTTCTCGTACCGTTTAAATCCACAGGGATACTTTTGTTCTTATCACCCATGATATCAATTGCATATGTTCGGTATTTGCTGCTCCAATCAGCAATGTTTGGATACCACATGGTGGAACTAAACATTGCTCCGTGCAGCAATACGAGTGGTGGTGCATTCTTTGGTCCACTTGCAATAATATGCGTTTGACCGAAACGGGTAGATACATAAAATGTTTCGTAATGAACTGGCCAAAGAGCAAGGCTTTCTTCATAGGTTTGATAATAGTGATTGCCGCTATCACTTAGTGATGGAATGATCGGTGCATGGTTAGACATACAAATCTTCCTTCCGATTCTGTTTATATGGATGGGGAAATACGTGAGGGAAATCTGACTTGCGTTTGAAACAGACTACACGAATAATATAGTACAGTATTTTTATAACGTCAATTATTCTATGTTTGACAATGGAATTGTTGAATTGTAACAGGTCTTGAAAAATAATATAACAGCATATGCTTCCTTAGCACACAAAGATTTTTTACGATTCCTATCTGCTGTCTTTTCCTTTTGTACCTGCTACAATAACGTAGTATAGAAGGAAAAGGAGGCGAGAACGTTGAGACTTGCAGGAAAACAAGTGGTTTGTTTCGTTGAAAGTGAATTTGAGGATCTCGAGCTCTGGTATCCGGTGATGAGATTGCGAGAGGAAGGTGCTACCGTCCATTTCGTCGGCCCTAAGGCGAATCACGTCTACATAGGGAAGTACGGTGTACCGTGTGAGGCTGACAAAGCGATGGCAGAGGTCAATCCTGCCGACTATGCAGGCGTACTCGTTCCAGGAGGATGGGCACCTGACAAGCTGCGCCGCTATCCAGAAGTGCTGTCGTTTGTGGTTGCGATGCACGAGGCGAAAAAAACGATTGGACATATTTGCCATGCGGGGTGGGTGCTTGCTTCTGCAAAAATTCTACGCGGGGTAACCACGACATCGACGCCAGGCATTAAAGATGATATGGAGAATGCAGGCGCGATTTGGGTCGATGAAGAGGTTGTGGTAGACGGTCACATTGTTGGGTCCCGTAGACCGCCTGATCTACCTGCGTACGCCAAAGCGTTTGCTGATTTGCTGGCACAACAATAGGGAAAATAATAGTGGGCTTGCTCGGGTAAACGGGCAAGTCCTATCATAAAAGAAAGAATTTTCATTCTAGTAGGAGGATGATCAGGTGTTCAAAAATCGGGATCAAGTCCCACCAGGAAATGAAATCATGGCTAGCAACGCACATCTACCTGAAAATAAGCTTTTCCCACCCAATTCCCACCGAAATATGCCACCCGTTTTACAACTCGCCAAAAAAGTAGGAAACAAGGCAATGACGAAGCTTCTGCAAAATCAAAGGCAACCTTCCATGCCTGTCATCCAAAGGAAACTCGATCCAGACAGTCTCAATAAAATGAAAGCGGACAAGCCAGATAGATACGGAAAAAAGGATTTCGAAAATGCCGTTGGAGATGACGGGAAATTTACGGATGTGAAAGCGGATAAAGGGCTCCCTACCTTTTGGGGACTGCTAAAGGAAGTGTACGGGGAAGAAAATTTGAATTCATCCATTTTCCATTTTACAAAAGAATTGGGAGATACATGCGATCGACCCCATTCTGTTACCGCTGATATCACAAAAAACGGCTGGAATTCTGAACGTGACCCGTCTGGGCTAGTACCGGCTATCGGGAATCTTGGTTATGAAGAATCGCTCATACGTGATGGGAATGATAAGCACCGAGTGGCCAGTTATAATGGGGGCCATTTGGTAGGCTATCAGATTCTGCGGGGAGAACAAGCAGACCAGCAATGGAATGTTGCTCCACAAGATAAGAAAAATAATCAGGAATCTTATAATAATACCATCGAGGTTATGCTGCGTGGGGCAAGGGTTGGAACAAAGTATGAGTACACCGTTGAATTGCAATACGATCAATATAACTTTTCCGTGGATCAGGATCAATTGAAGAAACGGGGCATATTGAAAGAAATCGACTCGGATAAACCTTGGGAAATTCAGCTTCCTGTAAGAATTCCGTTTAAATGGGATGCGAAAGCGTTGATGATCAATGATGGGCAATTTGGTTCTCCAACAAACGGGACAGCTTCTTATGATCAATATTCGCAAACCATGGACGAAACGAATTTGGATTCTGCAAAAGCAGAGACCACTGCTAGATACAATCTATGGCTAGCAGATGAGAAAGACGACAAGTCCCTTTTTGACAAAGATTCCGAAGAGTTTAATGATCTTCACTGGGTGAAAAATATTCACTTTTCCATGCATCAAGCACTGCCGACTGATCGAAAAAAGAATAAGAATCCGATCGATTGGAAGGGAGAGGAAGGCAAGAAAACAGCCTTCTATGGTGATGTTCGAAAAGGACGGGCTGCAAACTCTGCGAGCAGTTTAGAAAAGGCAGAAAAAATGCTGGAGCAAAACAAACACCTGATCCATGATATTGAAGCCATTGAAGACGTAAAACAACCAGAAGAATTTGAGCTGCTTCCTAAAAGAGAAATTAATAGGCAGATTGGGGATACAAAAAAAGGATTCTTTATCACCCGATTACATAATTGTCAGATCAAAAACGAATATCAGAAGCTGCGTGATGCGAATGAAGAATGGTTAGAGTTGTTTTCCGTTCAACGTGAAGAATTGAAAATCTTAGAGTTGGGAAAGGAAACATGGAACGAACTAACCACGAAAATCAATAAAGAGGCAAGTCCGGTACAGATTGAAGAGTATATCCTATCGCTAATGGAACTGAAACGGACCCTCTTAAAAATAAAAGATCACCGAGAAAGTAGACGGTTATACAAGCAAGTCGTAGATACAAACTATCCTGTATATAAAGAGAAATTTGAAGATTGCATGAGTAAATCGATAATAGAATATCAGAGATTGGTAGGTCTGAAAGCGAGGGTTGACGAGCTTAGAGTTGAAGAGGAGAGTTTGGATAAACAAATAAAAGGCCCCAAAAAGAAATTGAAAAGAGATGATCAAGAAAATAAAAAGATACAAGCAAAAGAACGCATGGAAGTACTCTTGAAAGAATTAGAAATTCTAGAAAATGAAATCCAAGGACTCGAAAATCTGCAAAATAGTTATAGTCGTGTAACGTATGAAGTTTTTTTAAATGGCAAGTGAAATAAGCAAGGGCTGGCTCGTTATGCTGAGTAGGCCCTTGCTTTTTATGTTGAGAAAGCTTTTGCTACGAATTGGAGTTATTCCGTTTCTTCCACGGCGGATCGCCTAACTCATGAATTTTGTTATTGATTTTAAAAAAAAGATAGGGAATCAAAAACGCCAAGATCGTCCCTGTGAGGGTCAAATAAGGAGGGACTACACCTAAAAATTTGAACATGGGATCACCTGTTATTTTGGCGTTCGGTACGGTTGATCGCGCCGATATTGCGTAAATAGACCTTTGCTTGAACGGTTATTTCACTTTTTTCATACAGATGCTGCCCTGTTTCCCAATCCTGCCGAATCTTTTTCCACAGCGAAAAATGATGCTGCTTCAGATAGCTGCCAAGCTTGATGACATCCACTTTCATCTGCTTATGGACCTTCTTGACGGTATCATTACTCATTCGCTCGATTTCTTCGGCAAACACTTGTTCAAGCTTCCCCATTGCCGTGTTATTCAAGGAATCGATTGTGGCGTAAGACTCCGCTAATGTGCCTTCACATTCGATATTTATCGTGAATTTCATGTGCTGCTGATCGCGTAAATCTGCTTTAATGCCATGCTTGATCCCTTGAATGTTCATCGAGACAAGATTGTTTTTAAACTTGCCTTTTACCATACCTCCCTTAACTTTTCCGGTGAGAAAATTCAGTCCCTCCGTCTCTTCTTCCCCGAGAAAACCAATCAACTGATTGTCGTGGGTAAAAACAGCGGAGCCTGCTAATTTTACCTCCTGCTTTTCTGCTCTAATGCGCGGGACCACAAAACTGTATGAACTGAGAAGCTCCTCGTGGACATCACCCAATCGAACTTCTGGAAGCATGCGGGAATTTTTATTGACGTTTTCTCCAATCGAGTTAACGTAAATAGCGGGTAGCTTTTCTGTTTTCGGTTTGACTTCCAGTACTTCTTTGGCGAGGCCATTTGAGATAAATACTTTGCTGCTTCGTCTGGAATCTGGATCTCGCAAATAGAAATCGAGTGCTCTGGCAAAACCGTTTTTCGTACGGGAGATGTCTTCGGAGACGATCAGGATCTTCATGTGTTGATAAAACGGAGTTCTGCTGGTCCGGGTAGCTAATTCGCGGGAAATCTCGAAAAGAGAATCTCCCTCGGATATGAGGTTGAGGTAAGCCTCATTCGCTGTGTTTTGACCACCGCCGCTTCCTTGGCCGCCGGAGATCAATCCACCGGGGACGACGAATTGATGTGTGACGAGAAAGCGTTCTTTTACTTGAGGTTTGTCTGGAGCCTCTTGTTTGGCTTGCTGCTCGGCTTCATTCGTACGAGGTTTATCAATCGCTACGCCCACGACAAATCCTCGCTCCTCAATTTGAACCTGATCCCAGCATCCAGCCAGCAAAGTCGAAAGAAGCAGGAAGATGCAGAAAGCAGTGAGTTGTCTATTCATGACCCTTTACACCTCGTATGAAAGCGATGAGGAGCAGCAAAATCGGACATAAATAGACGACGATCATTCCGAAATAAGTGATGTTATCTGCAAACGTGAAGAAATCAACCAGGTTTTGCGGGAGCATCGCGACAAAATAAATCATGGGAGAAAGAATGAGCACCCAAATCGTTTTGTGTACCTTGTGGAACATGGACGACAAGTTGAGCACGGTAATATCGAGCCACATTGCACATGTGTTGAAGATCGTCATGATCCAAATGGTAAAGAAAATGGACTCCACCCGTTCAAAAAATCCGCCGGGGATTTCGACTTCTTTTGCCAGCTCGATGGTTGGATAGGTCAAGTTCGTCGCAACCTCCGCAGAGAATACACCGATGGCGAACATGTAGATGGTCATGTAGAGCAGAATGGGGATCGAGAGACCTAACGCCACGGCCTTTGCCCCTTCCTGAGGCTTTTTCATTAGCATGGTGTAAAAAAGGATAATCTCAAAGCCAGAGTAAGACAGTCCGACCACTCTGGAGCCTTCCAAGAGAGAACGCCAGTCAGAAGAAAAGAAGGGGCGAATATTTTCGATCTCAAACAGCTGGGTAGTAAACAGCAGGACGATGAACATGACGACAAGCACCACAGGTAAAAACAGCAAGTTAAGCCGAAGCATGGCAATACGTGATCCAACCACAGAATACTGAACAATCAAGAGAAAGGAGAGCGTGATCATTTCCACCGGGGTATTGTAGAACAGGTACTGCTTGGCGATGTTTCCGATTGCCCTGATTTCAAACGAGACAAACAGCATCGTGTAAATACAGACGAGTAAGGTCAGGATGTAGGCGATCGGTTTGCTCACGATGATCGAGCTGTATTCAAAGAAGGTTTGTCTCGGAAACCGGGCTGCCAGCTTGGCAAGCAGCCAGCCAACCAGGCACGCACAAAGACCGCTGATCACGACGGAAATCCATCCATCGAATGCTCCGGTTGCCTTGGCTAAGGAGCGGGGAAAAGTCAGGATGCCGACGCCGATTGTGACTGAGGCAATGTTAATCCCCATATGATTTTTGCTGATCATTTTCTCCGCCAAGGTTTGTGCACTCACTTACGACCCTCCTGTACTCATTCTGTTTGCATCTTTCGTGTGAAGGGCATCTGGTCGGGTTTTCAAGAAGGTAACAGGTGCGCGTAAAATCATATCCTTCCAATCCCTCGGCATCTGTGGGGCAAGAGGAGCCAAATAAGGGTACCCGATGCTAGTCAGATTGGATAAATGAATCATAATGGCAATAAAGCTCAACACCACGCCATAAATACCAAAAATGGCTGCCATAAACATGGCGAAAAAACGGATCATTCGAAAGGCAATGGCAAGGTGATAAGAAGGGATGGCAAAAGAAGCGATGGCAGTGAGGGCGACGACAATAACCATGACAGGACTGACGATGCCCGCAGAAACCGCTGCGTCACCGATGACGAGACCACCGACGATTCCGATGGTCTGGCCGATCGGTTTCGGTAAGCGTAACCCGGCTTCCTGCAACAGCTCCATCGTCGTCACCATCATGATCGCTTCTACGAATGCTGGAAATGGAACTCCATCACGTGTGGCGGCAATCGAAAAGGCGAGATCAGACGGAATCAAGCCAGGGTGAAAGGTGACGAGGGCGATATAGAAAGCGGGCGAATAGACGGCCAGAAATGCAGCCAAATAGCGTAACAGCCTCGCTAATGAACCGACAATCCACCGCTCGTAGTAATCCTCTGGTGAATGCAGGAGCAGGCCAATCGTCACAGGCAAAATGAGCACCATGGGAGTCCCGTCCACCAATATCGCGATGCGGCCTTGAAACAATGCTGCACTCACTTTATCGGGACGCTCCGTGTTATGGATTTGCGGAAAAGGCGACAGAAAATCATCTTCAATCCATTGCTCGATAAAACCGGACTCTTCTAGCTCGTCGACATCGATTGTGGAGATTCGCCGTCTCACCTCATTCAGTAGTTCCGGATCAGCGATGTTTTCAATGTAAGCGATGATCACATCTGTTCGGCTGCGTCTACCTATGACAGACCCTTCAAAGCGCAGGTTCGGGTCTTTGATACGTCTGCGTATGTGAACGGTGTTATCCCGGATACTCTCCGTAAAGCCATCGCGCGGACCTCGCACCAAGCCTTCGGAGACCGGCTCCTCAATGGCCCGAGTTTTCCATCCCTTGCTGTCGATAATAATGACTTCGGTCGATTCATCTACCAGAAGCGCTGTATCCCCGGAAAGAATGCCTTCGAGTATTTTTGTCAAATCCGTTGCTTTCGATATTTCAACGACAGCAAGGACTTCCTCATAGAGCATCCGGACAATCTCATCTGGTTCAGTCGGTACTACTTTGGAAGCAGTCGAGATCATCAACTGGATTTGCCCGAGGACTTGCGTATCCAGCATATCGCAGTTCGCCAACCCATCAATCGCAATAACGGCACAGGAATGATTGGTGTTGCCGATCGTAAAGGAACGAATTAACAAATCGTGCGGGCTGCCCAGCACGGTCTTGAACGTCTCCATGTTTTGCTGCAAACTGGTCGATAGCGTAAGCGCAGGATCATTTCGCTGTTGCATACGTTGCGCAATAAGAGAGGGAGTTTTCTTTTGGCGACGCTGGGACAAAAATCTGCGCATCATTTGAAGTTCCTCCCGTTCAGAAAGCGAATATCATGTTAGTGCGATTTTTTCCAGATGGGAGGAAAATTATGCGGAAGAACAGGCGAATGCTAAATCTTTCATAGTTTTGAATTGAACTCATCTGTGACCTATGTTACATTCGGCATGGTAGAATAGAGTGTAGGAATAAGGTAGTTCAAAAAATCGTCTTTTGATCATGAAGTAGTCATGAAAGCTTATTCGACATCGAAACTGGCGTTCACCATCGAAGTCCGGTGCTCATGTAGGTCCCCTACACTCCGCTCCTCCTTCTTCAGGTTCTCGCCACTTTCTCGATGCTGAAAAGACGACTTTTTGAACTGGGTATTAGTAGAGAGAGTAGGAATGATGGAGAAGGGTGGAATAGAAGTGCTTGACAGTCAAGTATTGATCCGGGAAACGGACTTTTCCCGACTGGCACATACATGGGAAGAACTCGCGGAAGAAATGAAATCGCAGGGAGACGAAACCACGCCACACAAGCTCATTCAACTGGCCGCGAAAACCAAGCGCGCTGAGTTGAATATTGCGTTTTGCGGACATTTTTCCGCTGGAAAATCAACGATGATTAACACGCTTCTGGGTGTCAATTTGCTGCCGTCCAATCCGATTCCGACTAGTGCGAATGTCGTCAAGATTCGGGGCGGAGAAAAAGCGGCTCGCGTCTTCACCATGAACAACGGTGTCCTTACTTTTGATCCAGATACGGAGATGGAGAAGCTCAAGCAGTTTGCTGTTGACGGAGATACGGTTGAATCCGTAGAGGTTTCCTACCCGGGAACATTCCTTGACGAATACGCCAGCTTGCTCGATACACCGGGCATTGACTCCACGGATGCGGCACACAAAATCGCTACGGAATCTGCGCTGCATTTGGCGGACGTCGTCATTTATATGATGGATTATAACCATGTTCAAGCCGAAGAGAACTTCAACTTTACAAAGACGTTGAAGGACCGTGGCAAGCCAGTCTATCTGGTTGTGAACATGATCGATAAACATATTGATTTCGAATTGGATTTCGATAGCTATAAGGAAAGTGTCGAGGAAGCATTCGCGACCTGGAACATTCATCCGGATGGTATTTTTTACACGTCGCTTGCAGAACCCGATCATCCTGAGAACATGTATGAGGAATTTAAGGGCATGCTTGCGCAGTTGATCGCTGATCGTGAAAAGCTGGTTGGCACGAGCGTTCGCAGTGCTGCCGAGCATTTGATCGACGAACACATCCAAGTAGTAAGAACAAGCCAGGCAGATCAACGCCAGCAGTGGGAAGCCCAGCTGGATGGTCTCGAAGTGGAAGGCATCGACAGTCGTAATGCAGCAGTTGTTCAGGAAGCGCTTGAGCAGGAGGAAGCGGCAGCAGCGACTCTAGAGCAGCGTGCAGAGGATGCCCGAATGCAGATGGAAAAAGAGCTGAGTGTACTTTTGGACAATGCTCGTTTGACTTATTTCAGCACGAACGAAGCAGCACGAAGCTACTTGGAGAGCCGCAAGCCGGGCTTCAAGGTGGGGTTGTTGTTTGCAGGCAAGAAGACAGAGGAAGAACGCGCACGTCGCGAAGAAGCCCTTCTCGTTGAGTTCCGCGAAAAAGTGGCGGGAAATCTCGACTTCCATTTCAAAGAATGGCTCGGCAAGCAGCCGCAAGTATTTGATTTGCGGAGCGAAGAATATCACGCCAGCGTTCACGCTACCAAGATCGAGATTACGGGCGAGTTCCTGAGCAAGCACATCAAAGAGGGTGCTGCTTCAAGTGAGTACGTCCTGAACTACTGTGCGGATATTTCCAACGGGATGAAGCTGGAGTACAGACGCGTGGGCCTGTCCTTCATTGCACAAGTGGTTGAGATGATCAAAGAGCAGGTGCGTGTAGACAGTGCGGCTCAAGGTGAGCGCCTTGGCGTATTGCGTGAAATGGCAGCACTGCATCAAAAGCTGGCAGGACTGGCAGCGAGAGAAGAAGAAACCAAGGGTCGTCTGTTGGCGATTATGCGTGGAGGAGAATAAGTAGCATGAATCAACTACGAGACAAACTAATTACGGCAGCAGAGCGTCTGCGACGCGCAAGTGAAGAAGTCGTTTCCGTACCGGGGATGCAAGCACAGGCACAGGCGATGCTGGATCGAGCAGATCGCCTGACCGCCAATCGTTTTACTGTTGCATTGTTTGGTGCTTTTAGCGCAGGAAAATCCTCGTTTGCCAACGCCTTGATGGGCGATCTCGTACTGCCTGTATCGCCGAATCCGACGACTGCGGCAATCAACAAAATTATGCCGCCTACAGATGAGCGCCCGCATGGAACTGTGCGTGTCGTTTTGAAGGAGCGCGAAGCAATCGAGCAGGATGTTATCCGTTCACTCGCTGTGTTTGGGCTGATTGCATCTGATCTGGATGGCGCATTGGCTGAGCTGGGCAAGATCGACGTGGCCCAAATCCCGCCTACGGCAAAACCTCACTACACCTTTTTGAAAGCTGTTACAAAAGGCTTGTCAGAAATGGCTGCTCATCTGGGTGGAGAACTGCTCGTGGATATGCAGGCATTCAAAGGCTTTGTAGCCAAGGAAGAAAAAGCTTGTTTTGCGGAATATATCGAGCTGTTCTATTCCTGCCCGCTGACCGACCAGGGCATCGTTCTCGTCGATACGCCTGGTGCGGATTCCATCAATGCACGTCATACAGGTGTGGCGTTTGAATACATGAAAAACGCGGATGCCGTGCTGTTTGTGACCTATTACAACCACGCGTTTTCACAGGCAGACCGTGAGTTTTTGCTGCAAATGGGACGGGTAAAGGATACGTTTGAAATGGACAAAATGTTCTTTATCGTCAATGCTTGTGACCTCGCAGCAAACGATGAGGAATTGCAGGGCGTGATTACCCACGTAGAGAAAAACCTCCTCTCGTGCGGAATTCGCCTCCCACGTATTTATCCGGTGTCCAGCCAGACTGCTCTGTTGGCACGGATGCATGAAAAAGGCAAACTGGCAGCTTCTGCGGAGAAAGTATACCGCCAGCGCACGAATACGGCTGAAGGCGAGCCGCTGATGCCGGCAGATGAAGCATTCAAGTTCTCTGGAATGGCGTCGTTCGAAGCAGAGTTCCTCCGCTTTACGATTGAAGAACTGACGCAAATTGCTGTGAATGCTGCAATCGGTGAAATCCGTCGCGCCCATGATACCATGACAGAATTCATGCGTATGGCACAGTCCGGGGAAGACGAGCGTCTGTTGCGCAAAGAAGCAGCAAGCAACGCTAAGACACAGGCTCTGTCAGCGGTTGAAGCACTATCTACCGCTTCGTTCGAGCGTGACTTGGCAAAAGAGCGCGAGGAGCTGCTCTACTACGTTCGCCAGCGCCTGTTCTTCCGTTTCAATGAGCTGTTCAATTTTGCTTTTAACCCGGCTGTCATCAAGGACGATGGACGCAACATGAAGCAAGCACTGCAAGGGTGCTTGACTGATCTTCTGCGTTCGATCAGCTACGACTTGGCGCAGGAGCTGAGAGCGACTACCCTTCGTTTGGAGAAATTCACGAACAAGCAGGGGACAACACTTGTTGCGGCGTGGCAAAAGGATGCACAAGGCTATGCAGCAGGTTTGACCTTGGCGCCTTATCAGCAGCGGCAGGTGGAAACACTGTCCTTTGCTGATGAACTGCCTGTAGCCGAATCTGCATTTGCATCAGCGATTTCCTTGTTCAAAAACACCAAAGACTTTTTCGAGCAGGATGGCAAAGCGAAAATGCGTGAAGAACTGGAGAAGCGCATGCAAGATCCAGTGAGCGCGTATGTAGAAATCGGAAACAAGCAGTTGGATGAGCAGTTTTCTGCGCTATTCCAAGAGCTGGTGGTGAGTGAGCGCAATCGTGTCATTGACCAGATCAACGAATATTTCACAGGTCTGTTTGCGGCTCTTGAGATGAACATCGATCTCGACGAGCTGGCTGCAAAAGTGAGCCGTGTGGCGGCTGAGTTGGAGTAATCAATTTTTCTACAAGTAAAAAGGGCAGTCCCTACGTCTTGTTTAGACCAGGGATTGCCCTTTTTCGGTAGAAGTGTGAGGAGTGCATAGAGAGTCAGCGCACTCATCACTCTACCCGTAGCAAAATATGCTTGAATCCATCTTCGTCTCGTTCTTGCTGAAAAATAACTGTCCACGTCAATGACTCATCAAAAATGTACATATCCAAGGTGAATCGCGTGTAGTTTTCTAGCAGGTGCTTTGCGTCCATCTTCATTACTTTGTCACGAATCATCTCTTTACCAAACGTGCTGTACCCTTCCCAAAATACGAGTACCTCACTTTTCTCGAGTAAAAATGATACAGCTTCATCTTTGGACATACCTTTTCTGGTGATACCTTGATCATTGTTGTTGAATCTGGCTAAATCCCAGAGGCAGCCTTGGTACTGTGAAACATATCGTTTATATAAAAATCGGCGAAAGCTACAACTTTCCGTATCAAAAAAGATGGAAACATAGCGTTCTTTTAACGACGTAGAACGTTCTTTCTCTAAACATGGAATCGTACGTGTATTCACAACATCAGGACGATACTGAACTGGCCGATAGAAAAATTCTTGTTTATCGCCATTTTTTTTCGTCACTTTGGTAGAGAATCCATAGCTCATTTCTTCGATATAATTTGTCCTAGCAAACATATCTAGTTCGTACTGCAATTGACTCTTATGAATCTTGGCAAATTCTCCTGCTGGTATCGTTTTCACAAAGCACCCATCTGGAATGTGTTCAATATGACTCACTCTTTTCCCGATGATCGTGCCATCTGAATCCCATACCTCAAATATTTTTTCTGGCTCAAGTACATGCTGGATCCCAGTGAGCCGAGGATTGTAAAATTGTGCGTAATCATCGTCGTGAGTATCAAAATCCCAATCCTCTGGGACGCCAATGATTATCACCTCGTCGAGTTTGCATATTTCCAGCCTCATGGTTCCTCCTATGGTGTGCACGTTTCGATTTTAATATCCAGTATAAGAAAGAGATGACGTAACTGTATATACAGTTACGTCAAAAAGGTTCAACCCATGGATTTCCAAGGGTAGAAATGATGTCCATCCATTTGTTCCCAATTATCGTTTCTTTTTTTTAGCAGGTGATAGTGAGGGAGATTAGCTGGGCGAGTTCCCCGGCTAGAAACATAATGTGCTTGATGGTGAATATTCTTATACCCAGTTTGCGTTACCACGTCTTCTGCTCGGCTCTTCCTAACACTAAATGTTTCTTCTTCATCTTTTGCCGCCAGTCTAGCTGCTGTAAGGGATAGCGGTGTGGTAACGAGGACTCCACCAGAACTATTCAACCGTGCTCGAAAGTGTTTAACATTATTCTTTTTAATCTCATCTGCAATTTCACTAGTCATTGTTACACTGTCTGTGATAACTCGGGCATAAGAACGTCCTTCATTCTCTCTAATATTTCTCTCCAAGGCTGCTTGGTTTTCTATATAGTTATCTAAATACTCACTCACAATAATGGCACCTGTAACCAACGCTACGAAGTCTCCCACAGGCAGAGGGCCATCGATTGCTGCCAGAGCTCCTAATGTAACCAATCGAGCTGCTAATTGTCGTTCCGTCATTTTAAGTCCAGCGTTGCCTAGAGCCTTTATTGCAGCACTTTCTGACATAGAACTTCGCAAAGTCATACTTTCCTCTGGGAAGCTTTGATGGATTTGATAGTATTCGTAGTATTCTTGTGCAAGCGCATCTATTCTTGCAAAGTCTTCCTGCAAGTCGTTATAGTTAATGTCCACTGATTGTTTTGCTTTCATGCTAGAGATTCGTTTAGGCTGATGTTTATCAATTATTGATGCAACATCTTCGAAATAGTATACATCCTGTTCATTCATATAATCTTTTATTTCTTCTACCATCTGGATTCTTTGCGGTTTTTCTTCAAAATCTTCTTCAGAGATGCCAGCAATGAATGCCTCGATGTCACTTCGCTGAATTTGCTGTTTCTCTACTATTTCCTCATTGGCAAACGCACTGTTAGAGTTGGAAAAAAATAACCCAAAAATCAGTAGTAATTTAACCCAAAGTATTTTTTTAATCACGTATTTCGTTTGTACTACTGGTGCCAAGTAGTTACAAACTTCACTCCTCTCAAATGAATTAATTTCTAGTACCTTAAGGTTATGAAAAGGTATATTTTGTAAATATTTACAATTTTAAACTTATCATAACATTGAATTTATGTAAATTATTGTTTTTTAATAAATGATAAGGCAATAAAATCATGTCGTTAATCAATGAACGCCTGCATGGAGCTGTGAGTGTCTTCTTGAAGGAGCGTGAAACCATCAAGCATGATCTCATCTGTAGACTCGATGTCTTTGGACGGTTTGCGGCTCTTGAGATGAACGGTAAGCCGTGTGGCGGCTGAGTTGGAGTAATCAATTTTTCTACAAGTAAAAAGGGCAGTCCCTACGTCTTGTTTAGACCAGGGATTGCCCTTTATTATTTCCGATTCTCCCATTCCTCTCGCAAAATCCCCATCTTAATCGCGTCGTAATATTCACCGCGAACAATCCTAGCTTTGCGTACCCGCGCTTCTTCGACCATTCCCATGTGAGCAGCCAGCTTGATCATCCGGTCGTTGCCTGACCACGTACCAATGCCTAAACGGACCGTATCCATGTGGGTAAACAAGTAGTCGATCCACATCCGAAACGCTTCCCGACCATAACCATTCTGCCAGTATCGGGAGTCGTAAATGACGATTCCGATTTCGCACCAGTTCGTCTCCTCGGATATCCAGTAGCGACCGACACTACCTTTTAGCTCGCCGTCAATCTCAATCATCAGCTCAGTTCTTGGTGCATCTGTCCCAACGAGAGCGAGAGACTCCTGGTAGCGTGGGAGGGCACGATACTCTTCTTTTGTGTACGGATCAAGCGGTTTGTAGGGGCCATTCCAATTGAGATGTTCCCGATCCATTGCTTCATACTTCCAATAGTAGATCGTATCTATATCTTCTGCTCGAATATCTCGCAGAACGACCTTTTCTCCTTGCAAATGAATACGCATGACTTGTTCTCCTTTCGCGTGGGTGAATCTGGTACAATCATTGTAAAAGAGAACTGCTCCTATATGTAGTGACAGTTTGGGAGAGTTGGATGGGGACAGATTGGAGGGCCGCTGATGGAGTACATGCCGATTATGGATGCACAGAGCAAAGAACCTCTGTATCAGCAGCTATACAAGCAATTGAGCAAACGGATTGCATCAGGAGAGATACCATCCGGAACAAAGATGCCGTCGATCCGTCAGTTGATGAAAGCAAGTGGCGTCGGAAAAAATACGATTGAGGCAGCCTATCAGCAACTGCTCGCAGAAGGCTACATTGTGAGTCGGGAGCGGAGCGGCTTTTACGCTGCCGAGATCGAGAGATGGTCAGAGCCAGTGGATCAGGATGAGGAGATTGCCTTGTGTTCGTCGATCTTGAAAAAGAAAAAAGGGGATCATCTCACTTGTCGTTACAACTTTCATGGTTCTGTCATTGATACGAAGTCGTTTCCTTACGGAGCTTGGCGCTCGTGTATGCTGGAAGCGCTGTCTGTCTATCCGGAGGATTTTTCTTTTTACGGGGATGATCAAGGAGAGTGGGAGCTGAGAGCGGAGCTCAGTAAATATTTGCGCAGAGCACGTACGCTCATTTGTCGGCCTGAGCAAATCATCATCGGCACCGGATTACAGCAGGCTCTCAGCTTTTTATGTCTGCTCTTGGCCGATCGGCATCGTGTGGTTGCGATCGAGGAGCCTGGCTATGCAGATGCACGAATCGTCTTTTCCCATCACGGCTATGAGGTCGTGTCAATCCCGCTTGGGGAAGATGGGTTGTCCATTGAAGCCTTGGAAAAAAGCAAAGCAACGGTCGTGTACACGACGCCTGCCCATCAATTTCCGTATGGGATGGTCACGCCAGTCGGTCAGCGTCAGCAATTGCTGCAATGGGCAAAGAGAAGGAACGGAATCATCATCGAAAATGATTACGATGGCGAATTTCGCTACAATGTACACCCTACGCCATCTTTGCAAGGGATGGATCGGGACGGATGTGTTGTTTATATCGGCAATTTTTCCAAAGCATTTTCTCCAGCACTTCGCTTGGATTACACGGTGCTCCCGAAGCAATTGCTCGAGCGATATTGGGAAGCATTCCAGGCGTATCCTTCGCCGGTTTCCCGTCATTTGCAACGGACCATGCAGTTGTTCATGCAAAAGGGGTACTGGGAAAAGCATGTCCGAAAAATGCGCACCGTCTATCACCGCAAGCACGATGCATTGCTTCGGGCGATACAGACCTTCATGCCCCCGGAAGTACGAGTATTGGGACAGTCAGCAGGGCTGCATATTTTGCTGGAGGTGGATACTTCCCGAACGGAGAGGGAGCTGATCGAGCTGGCGCGTGCGGCCGATGTTCGCGTTTATCCGAGCGGCCATAACTGGGCCAATGATCCGACGAATACACGGCCGCGCATCATCGTTGGATTTGGTGGAGTGGAGGAACAAGACATTGCGGTAGGAATCAGTCGTTTGGCAGAAGCTTGGTTTTCATTATGATCTACGCTTTTGCCGGATCTTCTCGTTCTTATCCTTGTCATCACCTTCTTCTTCCTCTGCTTCTTTCTTTTCTAGCTTTTGCTCATGGAATTCAACTGACGTTTGCCCGAACACGCGATCTAGCGGGGTGTAGTAATGCTCGGCGGGTTTCTTTTGGATAAAAAAGCGGTAGCAAGCCATTCCGAGCATGCCAATAATCAAAAGGGATACCCCAATAATCAAGCCAGACATCATCATCATTTGTTTTTTGTCCTTCCTTTTTCGATTGTTATGATCATTTACGATGAGAGGGCCAAATCGTTTCAACAGAAAAAAGCAGCCTATGGCATGGGACAGGGAAGTTGTCCAGCGCATAGGCTGCTTGGCTTTTATTAGCAAGAATTATTTCATGCTTTTCTGGTACTCATCAAACTGAGCGGTTACCTCATTCGAAGGTTTGCTGGTCAAATGGCTCACAATCACGATGGCGAGCAGGCTAATGGCAAAGCCAGGAACCATTTCGTAGAGGAAGTCCTTCAGCACATCAAAGCGAGTCCAGATGATAACGGTAAATGCGCCAGCGACCATACCCGCGAGAGCACCCCATTTGTTCATGCGCTTCCAATAGAGGGAGAGCAGAATGACAGGACCAAACGAAGCGCCGAATCCGGCCCACGCATATCCGACAAGATCCAGGATCGTGTCATTTTTGTTCAAGGCGAGCAAAAAGGCGACGACAGAGACAAGCAAGACGGACATGCGGCCAAAGGTGACCAGTTCTTTGTCGGTTGCAGAACGCTTGAAAAAGGTTTTGTATATATCCTCAGTCAAGGAGCTGGACGTGACGAGCAACTGAGAGGAAATCGTACTCATAATCGCTGCCAAAATCGCCGCCAGCAAAAAGCCAGTAATCAGTGGATGGAACAGGATCGTACCCAGCTGGATAAAGATCGTCTCAGGATCGCTCAACGTCCAGCCTTGCTTGGAGTACAGGGCGATACCGACCAGTCCTGTCAGCATGGCGCCAACGACGGAGAAAATCATCCAGCCCATACCGATGCTGCGTGCTTTTTTAATCTCGCTCGTGGACGTGATCGCCATAAAGCGAACGATAATATGCGGTTGTCCGAAATAGCCGAGACCCCACGCAAACAAGGAAATGATGCCGAGCAGGCTCGTCCCTTTAAAAATATCTAGCAAAGAGGGATCGACAGCGTGAATTTCCGTAAATGTTTCTCCCAATCCGCCAGTTGTAAGAACGGTCACGAGCGGGACGAGAATAAGCGCGATGACCATAATGAGTCCTTGGACAGCGTCCGTCCAGCTTACAGCGAGGAAGCCGCCAAACAATGTATAGGCGATGGTGACCACTCCGACAATCCATAGTCCCGTTTGATAACTCAGGTGGAAGGTGTTTTCAAACAACACGCCTCCAGAAACGAGACCAGATGACACGTAAAAGGTAAAGAAGATCATAATAACAAGTGCCGAGACAAGACGAAGCATCCGAGACCCGTCCCCGAAACGATTTTCCAAAAAGGCAGGAATCGTAATCGAGTTGTTGGCAACCTCCGTGTACGAACGAAGGCGGGGAGCGACATAAAGCCAGTTGGCATAAGCCCCGAGAGTCAGACCGATGGCAATCCAGGATGCACTAAGACCTTGAGCATACATGGCACCTGGCAGACCCATCATCAACCAGCCACTCATGTCAGATGCACCCGCACTGAGAGCGGTTACAGTTGGACCGAGCGACCGACCGCCGAGCATGTAGTCTGTCAGATTGGAGGTGCGTTTGTAGGCATAATAGCCGATTAACAGCATACCTGCCATGTACACAATAATAGATGTGAGCAGCATATTCATGGGCATCACCTCGTTGTGTTTAGTATTTATGAATTTTATATGAACATCTTACACGTTATCATGCCCGATTATAAAAATCTATAAGGAAACACAGAAAATTTTGTAGAGCCTCAATAAAAAGTTTTTTAATAACACGAAAAAGCCCGCGATGATTGATCGCAGGCTTTTCTTGAAATGTTTTCCAAAATTACTGAACTTGAACCTGACCGCTTCCGTCGAGTGTTACTTTGAATTCCTTTACGACAGTAGGTTCTGCGCTTTGATTGTTCAAATCGTGTTTGAGTACTTTGAAAGTACCATCGGCAGAGAGCGTGCCTGTATATTCAACACCAAACATGTCAGATTTGTAAAAGCTGAAGTTCGCTAGCTCGGTCTTTTGCAATTCTTCTACGAGCAACTGCCCATCTCCACTGAACATGGCATTACGCAATGCTTCAGAGGATTCGTATTTTTGTTGGAGGTATGTTTGGAGCTGTTTGGCGACTTCAGACTCAGCCATTTGCTTGCCGGCTTCGAGAACTTGTTGGCCCGCTTCGACAGCCTGTTTACCTGTCTCAATCGCTTGTTGACCTGTTTCTACTGCTTGCTGAGCGGTTTGGACCCCTTCGGATATTTCGGAGCAGGCAGTGAGCAGCAACGCGCATGCAATTATCCATACTTTTCTCATGTGATTCACTCCTTTCTGGCGTGACGATTCATACTTTATTTATTTTACCGTATATCCACTGACTTCGCATCCGCATATGATGAGGTAAGCGTAAGAGCTGCACTGATTACAGGGAGGAAACACAATGATTCAAGGGAAAGTAAAATGGTTCAGCAAGGAAAAGGGCTATGGGTTTATTGAGCGCGATGGAGGACCTGATGTATTCGTACACTATTCTGCGATTACGGGGTCAGGTTACCGGAATTTGGAGGAAGGCGAGCAGGTGGTTTTTGAGATTGTGAATGGACAGCGGGGGCTGCAAGCCGCCAACGTAGCGAAGAAAATCGTGTAAAAGAGGTATCATCTTCTAAAAACACATGACGAAGGACTTCCTTCGATTCAAAAACGCCGTCATACCTATACAAGGCAGACGGCGTCTTATTTATGTCACGTAGCGTTCGGGAGTGATCAAAGGTTGTTGTAGAGAAAGACTGACAGCGCAATGACCAGAGCGATCGTAATGATGCCGTAGATGATCAACAGATTGCGGGAACGTTGTTTAAAGCCCCGCACTTTGGATTCGGATGGGTTAATTCCGATTTTTATCGTAACGACAAGACCTATAAGAACAAGTACGATAATAGCAATAATGAAAGGCAAAATACTCATAACAGCCAGTCCTTTCTGTATGGCACAGTCATCCTGCTAGATATACGCAAGGATGCATACGGTAGCTTACTTCGATCATATAACGACCGCACAAAAATGTTGCCATCCACTTGGGGATTATTTTGCCCATCCACTTGCCGTGAATGCATCCGCTAAGCGCGAAACTGCCTCAGGGATCTGATCTGTGGTAGCTCTGCCAAAAGTGAAGCGGACATATCCTTGCTCTGCCCCGAAAAGATGTCCCGGAACGAAGACAACTCCCCGTTTGACTGATTCTGTGAGAAGAGTTTCGCCGCTCCATTCCCCTTTGAATTTACACCACAGGTGAATGCCTCCTTCTGAACCGACCATTTCTACTTGATCACCGAACTTGTCTTGAAGCGATGAGACTAACTGATCGTGCCGAAAGGACAGCTCTGTTCGCAAAAGATCGATGTGGCTCGCAAACTGAGGCGATCCGAGAAAGCGATTCGCTAGCCATTGCGGAAAAATGCTGTGTCCAAAATCAAACTGCTGTTTCGCATCTGCTAGTCTTTCCATGACAGTAGGGGGCCCGACGATCCAGCCGATGCGCAGACCTGAGGCGACGATTTTGGTCAAAGAGCTGATGTAGAGTACGGTTCCGTGTTGATCCAGCGATTTTAAGGTTGGGACGGGCTCTCTCGAAAAACTGATCAAGCTATATGGATCATCCTCGATAATCGGAATCCCCTTTTCATAGGAGAACGCGAGCAATGCCTGGCGCCGCTCCAATGAAAGCAGTGTCCCTGTCGGGTTTTGATAATTCGGATTGAGAAAAACCATTTTGATGCGGTGCTGGCGGTGCAACTGGGCCAAGTGCTTTGGGTCGATTCCGTCCCGGTCAACAGGCAGCGAGAACGTACGCAAGCCAGCGGAATGAAAAAGCGGCAAGGAATAACAGTAAGAGGGCTCCTCAATGGCTACCGCATCCCCTGGCTTTAATAAGCATTGAACGACGAGATGAAGGGCCTGCTGCGCTCCTGAAGTGATCATGATCGAGGTAGCAGGTGCTACGATGCTTCGCCATGCTTTCATATGAAGACTCAATGTCTCTCGCAAAGCCCAATTGCCCTGCGGATGCTCATAGCCGAGATGAGCC
>NZ_JABSUZ010000033.1:0-60953 GCF_013284345.1 Brevibacillus sp. MS2.2 | reverse complement strand
GGTTCCCCACTTGGTTTGGAAAATTCTGTGACAGCGGGGATCATTAGTGCCAAAAACCGCCGCTTACAGGTTGCGAAGCGAATGTACGAAGAAATTTTTCAGACGGATGCTGCGATTAACCCAGGAAATAGCGGAGGTCCACTCATTAATTTGAATGGGGAAGTCGTTGGTCTCAATGCATTCATCATTCAATCGAGCCAATGCTTGGGCTTCGCCATTGGGATTGACGCCCTTAAAATGCAACTGGAGCAATACGTATTCAAGTGAGAAGCAAACGATTCAACAAAAAAACCCCGTCTAGGAGGACGGGGATTGCTTCTCTAATGCAATAAGATATACATTTGGACCTTCTGTGTTGATTTGTTCTTCTGCCTGTTTTAATTGTTGCAGCTGAGCGGCCGTAAGCTGTGCGATAGGCAGTTCACTCAAACGATTCTGTTCCATACGCGTCATTCCTCCATTGTGTCAGACTCACGATCGTAGTCTGCCCAGCTTGGAGAATATGTATTTACGCAGTGAGATCAAAAGCTTTGGCAATCGCAGAACACGAACGCTTGCAGAAAACGATGGGCAGCTCGCGATCTTTGGCTTGGTTTTTCACCGTTTTGGCCAAGTTGTGATTGACGAAATCAGTCAACACCAAAATCATGTGGATACCAGCCGGAATTTTCACTCCCGTTTGCGAGCTTTTCCGTCCAGTTACGTGGTGAATATCCTTGAAGCCTTGCCCTTGCAGAAATTCGATAATATTGCCCAGGCGATCTCCGCCAATTACTAAAATAGATGACATAACTTGTTACCTCCTTAAATTTAGGTGCTTGCAGGATTTATGTTTTCTTCTCAGAATGCGCTAATTGATAATGAATATCACTCTTATTGATAAATATTATCATTCCCAATTGCCTTTGACAATACTCTCCATGATAACTTTTTTGTCAAAAAACAAAACTAGAAACGAAGCCGATAAGCAAAGCCACGGCGCTCTAACGTTTCTGCCCCCTTTTCCAAATTGCACCGCGCCATATTCTTCGTAATCATAGGAAAATGTACATAGGTGTTGCCCGGGTGTTTTTTCCAACGGTATAATGAAAAAATAGATTGTGAATGAGGAGGTGGCGTAGGGTGCAAGAAATTACACAGCTGCACGCCATTTTTGATCGCACCAGAGGTTATATCAACAGCTTCATGGGCGTTATCCAGCCGATTATCGACGCGGCAACGGACGAGCATACTCGTCTTTACTACCATCATATTTTGGAAGAAGAAGAACAGCGTATGGGTCGCTTGCAGGAATTGGTTCCCTACCTGGAGAAACTGTCCTCAGGAAAAAGCCTGGATCAGCTCAGTGATCGCGACCTCTCGCAAATGCTGTCTGATGTGAATCTGGAACGTTTTGGACTGCACAATTTCCGCGAGCATCTGGAGCTGTCTCTGTATGAATTCAAGGATGACGAAACACGTCAGCTCCTCGATGGCATGCGTGAAAAGACGCATACAGACTATTTGACAGTCAAAGAGATCATGGCAAACATGAGCCAACGATTCTCTGACGCGGCTCATCCTGATCTCACTGATCACGATGAGGGGCACGACATTCACCAGGTAGATCATTTGAAAGCTTCGGCTTCCGCTCCTCACGGTGTTGCTTCCGTGATCAAGCATTCCGCCCCTGCAGTTTCTGGCAAAAAAGGGCTGACAGTTGGCAGCTTGAAAGGAATGTAAAGAACCGGAAATCCTGAAATGACATGGAGGTTACACGATGGACAAGCTTCGTAAATACCCAGACTCTCCCTTGACGACTGAAGAATGGAACCAACTGGACGCAACTGTCGTTGACATGGCTCGCCGCCAACTGGTAGGACGGCGTTTTATCGATATTTATGGACCATTGGGTGAAGGTATCCAAACCATTACCAACGATGTATATGAGGAATCCCGTTTTGGCGGTCTCTCCCTCCGGGGAGAATCACTGGAGCTGACACAGCCTAGCCGCCGTGTCAGCATGACGATTCCGATCCTGTACAAGGATTTCATGCTCTACTGGCGCGATGTTGCCCAAGCACGCACACTGGGCATGCCTTTGGACATGAGCGCGGCTGCAAACGCAGCTGCTGGTGGTGCATTGATGGAAGACGATCTGATCTTCAACGGTGCTGCGGAATTCGACCTACCAGGCCTGATGAACGTAAAAGGCCGCCTCACTCATCTGAAGAGCGATTGGATGGAATCTGGCAATGCATTTGCCGATATCGTGGAAGCGCGCAATAAGCTGTTAAAAATGGGCCACAGCGGTCCGTATGCACTGGTTGTTTCTCCTGAGCTCTACTCTCTCTTGCATCGCGTGCACAAAGGCACCAACGTGCTTGAGATCGAGCATGTTCGCAATCTCGTTACAGATGGTGTCTTCCAATCTCCTACCATTAAAGGCCGTTCCGGCGTATTGGTAGCGACTGGCCGCCACAATCTCGACCTGGCGATTGCAGAAGACTTCGACTCCGCATTCCTCGGAGACGAGCAAATGAACAGTCTGTTCCGTGTATATGAGTGCGTTGTATTGCGCATCAAGCGTCCAAGCGCCATTTGCACCTTGGAAGAAACAGAAGAATAGGAAGCTCTTTGACACACCCATTAACGACGCTCGTTATGGGTGTGTTTTTTCGTCCTTGAAATATGTAACAGATCACTTATAATAAGAACGTACGTTCCAAACTTTCGGAACAATCTGACACAAATGTCGTTAGGGGGCTTTTTATGAGATGCGAGGTCAATGGCGTCAACCTTTATTACGAGGAGATTGGAAGCGGTTTTCCTGTCGTGATGATTCACGGTTTTTCACTAGATCACCGTTGTATGACAGGTTGTCTGGAGCCAATTTTTGAGAAACATCCGGGATACCGACGACTTTACATAGACCTGCCTGGAATGGGACAAACGGAAAACTACGAACATATCCACACCACGGACGATATTTTAGAGGTTGTCCTCGCGTTCATCGATCAACTCATTCCAGGTGAGCCCTTTTTCCTTGCAGGTGAATCATACGGCGGATATCTTGCACGAGCGGTTATCGAGAAGCACCGGGATCAAGTGAAGGGCGCCCTTTTCATCTGCCCGAACATCATTCCTGATAAACAGATGCGCACACTGCCGGATAAACCCCTCTTAGTAAAGGAGCCTTCTCTCTGGGAGCAGTTGAGTGAGGCGGAACGAGTGGAGTTTGAGTCGATGGCGGTAGTCGCTACCGATTATACGTGGAACCGCTATAAAAAAGAGATTGTCGACGGCTACATGCTGTCCGACCCTTCTTTCCTCAGTAAAATCAGACAGTCATACGGCGTGTCCTTCCCATTGGATACGGCCCCCTTCCCCCACCCGAGTCTTTTTGTTGTGGGCAAACAAGATCATTCAGTCGGCTATCGCGATATTTGGGATATCATCGAAGGCTATCCCCGCTCTTCATTTGCCGCACTCGATTGTGCCGGACACAACTTGCAGATTGAGCAGCCGCTTCTGTTTACAGAGCTTGTGAATGAATGGCTGGATCGGGCCCAAAGAGAGCTCTCCCTGTAAACATGCATGAAAAAAGACAACCAGCTCCATGAGAATGGTTGTCTTTTTTCTTCCATTAAACATTTGTCACCAAAGATTCGCTGTACGCATGGAATGCTTTGCCCAGTCGTGAAATGGCAAGCTCTGTGTCTTCCCGGTTCAGAAGTGTATAGTTTAAGCGCATCGTATTGAATTGCGGCTCTGCTGCATAAAACGGCTTTCCTGGTACGAATGCCACGCCTTCCTGTACGGAGCGGGCCAGCAGCTTCTCTGCATCAACGTGCTCTGGAAGATTCACCCAGAGGAACATCCCGCCCCTTGGTTTTTCCCACTGTACACCCTCCCAGTTTTGCGCAACCAAGAGCTCATGCATCCATTCCATGCGCGCCTTGTAGGACTCGCGGATTTTCTCAATGTGACTCTCCAGATCAAAGCGGGACAAAAGCTCATACAAAGCGTACTGATCAATTGTGCTCGACTGCAAATCAACAGCTTGCTTCGCCTTCACCATCATTTGAATCACGCGTGTATCTCCAATGGCCCATCCAGTACGCAAGCCTGGCGCGACAATTTTGGAAAAGGTACTGGTGTACACCACACAGGAATCAGTCGGATGCTCATCCAGTGAGAAAATCGAGCGATACGGTGCTTCCCCATCGAATTGGATCTCTCCATATGGATCGTCTTCCAGAATGAGAATGTTTTGGGCCTTACATTGACGAAGCAATCCGAGACGGCGTTCGAGGCTCCATACCTTTCCTGTCGGATTGGCAAAGGTAGGAATGACGTACACCATTTTCGGACGATACTGGGCTATTTTTTTCGCCAGATCGTCCAGATCCATCCCATCGGCATCACCGTCTACGGGAATCGCTTTGATTCCCCGAAATTGGAACAACTGAACGGCTGCCAAATAAGTAGGGTTTTCTACGAGAACGACATCGCCTTCGTCTAAATATACACGGCACAACAAGTCTACTGCTTGCTGAGAGCCCGTAGTGATGATCATATTATCTGAACCGACGTTCATATGCTTTTGCTTCATGCGGGATGCAATCCACTCACGAAGCGGCAAGTAACCATCAGTCAATCCGTACTGAAGAGCTTTTGCTCCTTGTTCGAATGCGCGGTTGAACGCTTCGCGCATCTCTGCGATTGGAAAAGAATCCTCTGCTGGCAGTCCACCTGCGAGCGAGAGCACTTGATTGCCTTGGGTCAGCTTCAAGATTTCCCGGACAGCCGAGGAGGATAGTGCTTCAACAGATTTTGAAAATGAGTACTCCATGTTCCGTTCCCCCTTGATTTTGCTTATCCTTGTTTTATCACTCTCCCTCTCGTAAGTCCAATCCTTGGTAGCTATGAGTGGATAGGTTTTGACTATGTCGAGCGGTTGTTCAATCGTTAGTCTTGACACACTTCATGCAAAAAACCCCTCTTCGTATCAAACGAAAAGGGGTCCATATGTATGGGCTATATCTTCCTAGGCAATTCGGAACACACGTGGTTTCTCTGTGTGTGGGAGGAAAGAGAGGTCTACATGCGCGGACGCTTCTTCCATACCAATATCGCTTGCCAACAGTAACGCCTCTTCCTGGAAGGTCGGCGTACAGCTGCCTTCATTCAGTTCACAGAGACGCTTCAATCGCTTCAGTCTCTCTGCGGACTTCTCCACTCTCATGCATTCGTTCGTCAGCTCACAAACGTTAACGTGACGAGCATCAGCGATCATGCTGATATCATTCACATGGACAATCAGTCTTTTGCCTTCTTCTGTTACAAATCCGATCGAGCAAAAATGCGCACCTGACATTTCCAACCGAGTGAGAACAGCATTGGCGTAAACTTCTCCAGTCCGCAAGCGAATCTGGCCTGCTTCAATGGCTCCGCCGATTTTCCGCTCGTTGGCGATCACCGTATACATATCCGTGTAACCGTTAATCTGATAGCGCATGGTACCCTCCCGCTCTCGCTGAGACTAATTATCATTAACAACAATGACATCGTATAATGAAAATCATTATCTGTCAATAATGAGAATGATTTTTATTCTAGAAGAAAAAACCACACTCCATTTATATGGTAGTGTGGCCAATTTGACTCGCTTTTATTTGGTTTTCGTAAATAACCCTAACCGCTCAATCCGTTGGACCGCTTCTGCGAGACGATCTTCATTGGATAACAAAGCCGCTCTCACATAGCCCTCACCTGTCGGACCAAAGCCATTTCCCGGCGCTACGACAACATGCGCTTTTTCCAAAAGCAGGTCAGAGAACTCCACGGATGTGAAGCCGCTTGGAACAGGAAGCCAAGCAAAAAACGAACCTTGTGATGGTGGAGCCTGCCAGCCAATCCGATGCAGATTGGAGTACAAGGCATTGCGGCGGCTTTCGTAGACAGCCACGAGGTCGCGAACGCACTGCTGCGACTCCGTCATCGCTTTGGCTGCCGCCATCTGTACCGCTCCGAACAGACTGACGAAGTAATGGTCCTGAATGAGATTGATCAGACGAACCAGCTCGCGATTCCCTACCATGGCACCAACACGCCAGCCTGCCATGTTGTACGTTTTAGACAACGTATAGAATTCTACGCCCACTTCTTTTGCTCCCGGAACCTGCATGAAGCTGACCGGCTTTTTCCCGTCATAGCTGATCGCCCCGTAGGCGAAGTCGTGGCAGACGACGATTTCATGTTTTCGCGCAAAACGAATCGTTTCCTCATAAAACTCGAGTGGTGCGTTGACTGCTGTCGGATTGTTCGGATAGTTGAGAAACATCAGTTTCGCTCGATCCAAATCAGCTTGGGAGAGCTGGCTGTAGTCTGGCAAGAAGTCATTTTCCGCCTTCAGCGGCATCATGACCATCCGTCCGTTTACGACAGCAACCCCCGACCAATAATCCGGATAGCCTGGATCTGGAACCAGTGCAACATCGCCTGCGTTCATGAGTACTTGGCAAATCTCTACGAGTCCGGTTTTGCTGCCGAACAATATCGCTACTTCTTCCTCCGGATCGAGGTCCACATCAAATTCTTGCTTATACCAATGAGCCACTGCCTGCTTCAGTTCCACGCGTCCCTGAAAAGGCGGATATTTGTGATGGAGTGGTTGTGCCGCTTGTGCCTGTAATTCCTCAATAATGTGCGGCGGTGTCGGCAAATCGGGATTGCCCTGCCCCAGGTTAATGACGTCATGGCCTTGCGCAATGACCTTGTTTACTTTTGCCACCAGGGTCGCAAAAAACTGGGTAGGGAGTCGATCAATCATGTCGGAGGGTTGAATGCGCATCTTTCTTCCATTCCTTTCTTGGGGCCCAATACAGTAAAACCCCCTTTTTCCATACAGAAAAAGGGGGAGATCAGCTTGGTCACGTCCTTATCTGTCAGGAAAAAAATCCTGCTGGAATTGGCACAGCATCTGTCCATCACATGGAACAGATCCGCTGCCGGGCTTCATAGGGCCAGTCCCTCCACCTCTCTGAATAAGTCAAACACACGGAATATACTGTTTTTTCGTCTATATCATACTACTTGAGCACGTATACCGTGTCAAGATGCTTGATTCTGTACGGGTACTTGATGCCTTCTTTTTTGAAAAGAGGTGTGGAAGGCAAAGAATGCGACAGACACCAACGACAAGCCTGCCATCACGAACAATAGTCCCTGCGCATGAATCGATTGGAAAATGAATGCGCCAAGCAATGGTCCGAGCATCCGTCCAGCTGATCCAGTCCCTGCAATCAGCCCTTGAATGAAGCCTTCTCGTCCCTCTGGCGTAAACTGTGCAGCAACAGCCGGCACCGCTGGCCACACGAGCATTTCTCCCAGCGTCATGATGAACATGCCTGCCACAAAGCCTGCATAAGCCGTTGATTGAGACAAAATCAGCATCGACAAGGCAAAAATATAAGCGCCCAAGAGCATTTGTGCCTTTAGCGTACGGGCAAAGCGTCGAATGACCCACGCAATCAACGGCTGACCGAACAGGATCAAGCCGCCATTCAGCGTCCACAACAGACTGTATTGACGGAGTGTAATGCCCAGGGATTGCATGTAAGTCGACAGCACCGTCGTCCACTGTACATAGACAATCCAGCTAATTAATAGCCCCCCGCATAATAGCAGCAAAGCCCCCCATACCACCTTTGACTCTTGCTGTGGTTGTCGCAGCACATCACCAGTTGCTTGCTCAGGCATGCTTTGTCCAGTCGTCGAGTTTTGGCTTTGTTGTTCCACCCTTTTTAACTGACGCGGCAAAATGAGCATGAACATGGCGAGAACGACCACTTGCGAAATGGCATTACCGAAAAACGTCCAGGCAAATGACACACTTGCCAAGAAGCCGCCCAACGCAGAACCGGCAGCTACCCCCACATTGAGGGAGACATAAATCAGATTGATTCCTTTCCGTCCTCCGTCCGGCCATAACACTACGGCCAGTGCATTCATCACAGGAGAAAGTGTTCCGTAAAAAAGTCCATTCAGCAGAAGCAAGGCAACATAAATCGTAAAATCTTGCGTAACACCTAAGCCGATCGATATCAGAATAACGCCAATGGAACCGACAATGATGGTGCGCATTTTGCCCCAGCGGTCAAACATCATCCCGCCGACAATACTCCCGATCAAGAATGCGCCTTGATTTAAAAGCAACAAGAAGCCGGCTACAGTCAGCGGCTTTCCGAGATGGTTGTGAATATAGATCGTGACTAGCGGCCAAATACACGCCATTCCGGTAGAAAAAATGACGGCAGCAATCGCCAATAAACGAATGCTGCTCGGATAGGATTCCCACTTTTGCCTCATGCCTTACTTCTCTCCCCGATGGAAATCGCCGCTTTTTCCGCCTGTTTTGGATTGCAGACTGGTTGGACCGATTATCATTTCTTTATCCATGGCTTTGCACATGTCATACACCGTCAAAGCCGCTACGCTGACAGCGGTCAACGCCTCCATCTCGACGCCTGTTTTCCCTGTCGTCTTCACGGTTCCTGTAATCGCAAGCGTCGTTTCATCTACAAAAGCAAATTGTATGTCGATGCCAGTCAATGGCAGCGGATGACACATCGGGATGATTTCCCACGTCTTTTTGGCAGCCATGACACCTGCTACCTGCGCAACGGCGAGTACATCGCCCTTTTCGATTCGACCTTCGCGGATTCGGGCGAGGGTTTCGGGTTTCATGCTGATTTGGCTCTCGGCTACAGCCACCCGTTTTGTGACGTCCTTTTCAGACACGTCCACCATCCGCGCTCGATTTTGTTCATTAAAATGTGTTAATTGATCAGCCATACTCGCATCGTTCCTCCTCTATCTCCTCCTACCTTACTCCCGCCGCTGGATAAAAGCAATGGGAATGTAGAGGACTTGTTTCGTTATCTTGCTCATCCACTCCTTAAAACGTACGAAGAGCAGGTGCTGGAGGTTATACTGTGCGTACACAGTTCAAAGGAGGCGTATGGAAATGGAAACGATGAAGGATCAGACGGTACGTTGGTCAATGCTAGTGCATGGTGATTGGACCATTTATTTGGCTGCTACGGCTGCCGGGCTTTGTTATATTGGCTCGGTCAACCAGCCTTTTGCCGAATTGGAATCGTGGGTTAAAAAGCATCGCCCACAAAGTGCATTGGTGCAAGACGATCAATGGCTAAAGCCTTTTACAACAGAACTGATGGAATATTTGCAGGGAACGCGCGAGCATTTTTCCATGGATTGCGACCTGTCTGGAACGCCTTTTCAGCTCGCTGTCTGGGAGGCACTGCGCCAAATCCCATACGGTCAAACGGCATCGTACACCGACATTGCGAACATCATTGAAAAGCCTGCTGCTGTTCGTGCTGTCGGTGCCGCAATCGGTGCCAATCCGGTTCTCATTACAATCCCTTGCCACCGCGTTGTCGGTAAAAACGGTTCACTAACTGGCTATCGTGGTGGATTGCCCATGAAGACAACTCTGCTTGATTTGGAGAAAAAGACGAATCGGAGTGTGAAGCATGGCTAAATCGGTGACAGAAAGGATCGCTGCACTTGACTGGCATTCCATACAACAGGAGCTGGACGAACAAGGGTATGCTGCTTTTCCTTCCTTAATAAGTGCAGATGCGTGCAAAGAATTAATCGCTACGTATGGACAGGATGACCTTTTTCGCAATACGATCCAGATGGCACGGTACCGTTTCGGTGAAGGGGAGTATCGTTATTATCAGGCGCCCCTTCCCTTGCTCTTGCAGGAGCTTCGCGAAGGCTTCTATCCAATGCTTGCGCAGACTGCGAATCGGTGGCTGGAAATGCTTGGACGCGAAGCCATCTATCCTGCCACCCTCCCTGAATTTTTGGCGCAATGTCACGATCAGGGTCAGCTACGCTCCACTCCATTGATTTTGAAATACGAAACGGGCGGCTACAATTGTTTACACCAGGATATGTACGGGGAGGTGTTCTTCCCGTTTCAAGTGGTTTTTGCCTTGAATCAGAAGGAGACGGACTACAGGGGCGGAGAATTTCTGCTGATGGAGCAACGGCCGCGCGCGCAGAGCCGGGGACATGTGATAACCTTGGAGCAAGGCGCTGGCCTGATTTTCCCGACATCCTATCGTCCTGTGCAGGGAACGCGAGGCTACTATAAAAACACACTGCGCCACGGTGTCAGCACGATTACCTCGGGCACGCGCTACAGCCTCGGGATTATTTTTCATGATGCAAAGTGAGGAACGCCCAATATGAAAAGCATCCTTTCCTATAAAATGCCGAAAACCCTCCTCAATAAAGGAAGCGGATTTCTTGCGGATTACACCCATTCGCTCAATCCGTATACGGGCTGTTCTTTCGCCTGCTCCTATTGCTATGTTCGGCAAATGCCTGTCTCTTTGTTTCGCAACGAGCAATGGGGCACGTGGGTTGACATTAAGCAGCAAGCTGCCGACTTATTGCGCAAGGAGCTAATGCGGGCAAAGAAAAAAGGAAAGGTGACCATCTTCATGTCTTCGAGTACAGACCCTTATCAGCCCGTCGAACAAACGGAAAAGGTAACGAGGTCTTTACTCGAAGTCATGGTAGAGAATCCACCCGATTTTTTGCTGGTGCAGACGAGAAGCCCCTTGGTTTGGCGGGATGCCGATTTGTTGCTCCTGCTGGGGGATCGCGTCCGCGTCAGCATGACTGTCGAGACCGATTTGGAGGAGATTCGCAGGCACTTTAGCCCACAGGCTCCCCCCATTCAAGCGAGACTCAAAACACTCCAACGCTTGGCGGAAGCAGGCATCCCTACACAAGCAACAATTGCCCCTGTTTTACCTAGCAGTGAGTCATTCCCGGAGATTTTGCGCCCCTTGGTCACACGTGTCTGTGTCGACGATTTTTATATGGGAGATGGCAGCGGCGGTAACCGAACGAAAAGAAACGGCATACCCGCACTCTATGAAGAGCTTGGACTGGAACAATGGTATGATCCTTCCGCCTATCGAATCGTCTATGATCGGCTAGTACGTATTTTCCCCCCGGATCAGATCTATTTGAGTCAGGAAGGCTTCGCCCCTTAGAAGTAACCGCTGATTGTAACACCCCATTCATTGGCAACTTTGATCGGTTTATGATATCGTCTAGCCTAGAGAGTAGTATCATCCAGGGAAATGAGGAATTATCTTGACCATTACGATCTTGTTATTTGCCGGACTCGCTGAACGTGCGAATGCCCGGGAAGTACAGTTGACCCTATCTGAAGGCGCGACCGTTAGCGATCTTCTGCAAGCAGTGGAAAAAGAATATCCTGCGCTCTCTGCGCTTTTAGGCAGTTGCTTTGTCTCCATCAATCATGAATATGCAGCGAAAAATCAGATCATTTCAGCCGCAGACGAGATTGCCCTCTTACCTCCTGTAAGCGGCGGAGAAGAAGACCCGCGCTTTGCCATTACCGAGGAGCCGATTTCTGCGGACAAGCTCGTTCGTCTGGTGAGCAACCCGCATGCAGGCGCAATCCTTACTTTTGTCGGAACTGTTCGGGAATTTACCCATGGTCAGCGCACCGTGTATTTGTCCTATGAAGCTTATGCCCCTATGGCTGTTGAAAAAATGAAGCAGGTCGCAGCAGAGATCGAGGAACGCTGGCCGGGAGCGCATGTCGCGATGCACCATCGTATCGGTCATTTGGCTGTGGAAGAGATTGCGGTTGTTTGTGCCGTTGCAACAGCGCATCGCAATGAATCGTTTGAAGCAGGCCGTTATGCCATCGAGCGACTTAAACAGATCGTCCCCATTTGGAAAAAAGAAATGTGGGAAGATGGCAGCGAATGGAAGGGACATCAGCAAGGACCATGGAATCCGCTTGCGATGCCAGAAGGAAAGGTGGAGTAACGCCTTGGATACTCGCTATTCCCGTCAGATATTGTTTCATCCAATCGGGCGCAGTGGACAAGAAAAGCTCGGGCAAAGCCGTGTAGCGATCGTCGGCATGGGAGCGCTCGGAACCGTTCTTTCCAATCATATGGTCCGTGCTGGAGTAGGTTTTGTCCGCATCATTGACCGCGACTTCGTCGAGCCGAGCAACTTACAGCGTCAAATGCTCTACGACGAATCCGATGCAGCCGAACATTTGCCAAAAGCAATCGCCGCTCACGCCAAGCTGACAAAGATCAACTCAGCCGTCACCATCGATCCGATTGTTGCAGACCTCACCGCTTACAATGCGGAGGAATTGCTGGCAGATGTCGATCTTGTTCTGGATGCGACGGATAATTTTCAGGTGAGATATCTCGTGAACGATGTTTGCGTTAAACATAGCATCCCGTGGGTATACGGTGGCGCCGTGAGTGCGACCGGAACATTTACCGCGATTCGACCGGGGATCACACCTTGCTTGCGCTGTCTTTTCCCTGAAGCGCCGAACCCGGGTGAGATGCCTACGTGTGACACGGCTGGCGTCATCGGACCAATCATTCACATCGTCGCCTCCTATCAGGCAACCGAAGCATTCAAGCTGTTAGTAGGCGCAACGGATGAGCTCAATCCGAATCTGGAGCACTTTGAGATTTGGCATAACCGCCATCAGCAAATCAAGGTGGTCAATGCCCGCCGAGACGACTGTCCGACATGTGGGCACAAGCAATTTTCGTTTTTGCAGCCGGATACCCAGGATGGACAAGCCGTTTCGCTTTGCGGTCGAGACACCGTACAAATCTCGCCCGCCACTGCAATGACACTTGATTTGAATGCATTGGCTGATCGACTTTCCCCTTTGGGACAAATCGAGCAAAACAAGTTTTTACTGCGTTTCCGTGTTGATACGTACACGCTCGTCATTTTCCCGGATGGTCGCGTACTCGTGCAAGGCACAGATGACATCAGCCTGGCACGTTCGCTCCATGCCAAATATATCGGCGCGTAACTGGTTACTCGTCATGAAAAAAGCTGTCCCAGACCGTCAACCCGGACGAAGGGGCAGCTTTTTTATGCTGATTGAACAAATGTAATCGTAAACGTGGTACCTTTCCCGACTTCACTCTCAACGGCGATTGTGGCATGATGCAAATCGATTATTTTTTTCACGATTGCCAGGCCCAGGCCACTGCCCGAATTGGCTCGGTTCCGCGATGGGTCCGCCTTGAAAAACCTTTCGAAAATGCGCTCCCGATTTTCTTTGGATATCCCGATTCCCGAGTCGATTATTTTCACGAGCACTTCTCCGTTTACCGTCTCCAGCTTTACGCTAATTTTCCCGCCTGCCTCCGTGAATTTGATGCTGTTGCCAAGCAAGTTGGTCCAGACTTGACTCAGCATATCTTCGTCGGCGACGATTTCAACTTTTTCCAAGTCTATGTCCATTTCAATCTCTTTCGCCATCCATTGCGGCTCGCATGCGAGGATGATTGCGCGTAGCTGCGTGTCCAACCGATACGGCTTCCGCTCCAACTCATGCTGGATGCCCTCTAACGCAGTGAGCTTAAGCAGGTTGTCACTGATCTTGGACAACCGTTTGCTTTCCGACTCGATAATCTCCAAGTAACGATGACGCTCTTCTGGGCTTAGTCTTTCATTATGCAGAGCCCGAGCAAACCCGCTGATCGACGTCAAAGGCGATTGAATTTCGTGGGAAACATTGGAGATGAACTCCTGCCGCAGCTTCTCCATTTCATTTAATTGCTCCGCCACGTGGTTGATGCCATCCACCAGCTCCCCCCATTCGTGCGCCAGCTTGATATCGAGATTGACCCGAAAATCCCCCATGGCAATCCGTCTGAGTGCATCAATCAATGGTTGAAACCTGCCTCGATGCCTTGGCATAGTGAAAAAAGAAATGATCATGCCTACCCCAATGAACAATATGCAGTTCAAAACGGAATGGACCAACACTTTTACAAAATCATTGGGATGATAGTCCATATAGCCATAAAAGAGCGAGGTAATCGCGTATGCACCCAATCCGCACAAGGCAAAAACAGCACATATGCCCACCACGCCTACGAGTTTCAGCAAAGCATGGGAATGTTTTTGTCGCCTCATTTTCATACAACAATCTCCAAACGATAACCAAGTCCCCGGACCGTCCGGATCAAAAAGCCGTACATCGCTTCCGGAAAACGCTCTCGCAATCGGTTGATATGCACGTCTACCGTACGCTCATTTCCTTCAAAATCATAGCCCCATATTTGTTCGATCAGCTGCTCGCGGGAAATGGTCTGCCCGGGATAGCTGGCGAGTTTGAACAACAGCTCGAACTCCTTGAGTGGAATGGTCCATGTTTTCGTCCCACTGGCGACTGCAAACGTTTTACGATCAAGTAGCAGCCGCCCTGCTTGAACCTGATGCGAAGCGGCAATCCGGTAACGCTTGAGCAGCGCTTTTACCCGGACGACCAGCTCCTGCGGATCAAACGGCTTCACCAAATAATCATCTGTCCCTAGCTCGAAGCCTTTGATTTTTTGCGACGTCTCACCCTTTGCAGTCAGCATGAGCAAGGGAAAATCATAATACTTGCGAAGCTTTCGACACAGCTCCCAGCCGTCCATGTTCGGCATCATGATGTCAAGAATCACCAGTTGTGCGGCAACCGACTCCAATTTGTCCAGTGCCTCCTGTCCGTCTGCGGCTTCCACTATCGTAAAGCCTTCATTGCGCAAGAAGACGCTGACGAGCTCGCGAATATGCGGATCGTCGTCGACTACCATAATCGTGGTCACGTTTTACACCCTCTCTTTTACGAGCAATTGCTGACTAGCCAATTCCCGGTACATTCCATGTGTTTGAAAAAGCTCTTCATGTGTACCCATTCCTGTGATTTTTCCCTTTTCCAAAAAGATGATTTGATCTGCTTCCACCACGGTCGACAACCGATGGGCAATCACGAGGGTGGTGCGTCCCTTCATCAAATTTTGCAACGCCTTCTGGACGATCATCTCGGAATTGCTGTCCAAGCTAGAGGTCGCTTCATCCAGCATCAAGATTTGCGGGTCCCGAAGCAGTGCTCGGGCAATGCCGATTCGTTGGCGTTGTCCTCCTGATAGCTTCATGCCTCGCTCCCCTACTTCTGTCTCATAGCCATTCGGCAATTCTTCAATAAATTGATCCGCATAGGCCATCTCTGCTGCTTGCTTCAGTTCCTCGTCACTAATCGTCCGTGAAATCCCGTAACAAATATTTTCTCGGATGGTTCCGGCAATCAATGGACTTTCCTGGGACACGTAGCCGATTTGGCTTCTCCACGACTTCAAGGAAAAATCTGTGATGGGATCATTGCCCAGCCTAATTTCTCCACTCAGTGGCTGGTAGTACCTTTCAACCAGGGAAAACAACGTCGTCTTGCCGCTGCCACTCGGTCCGACAATCGCATTTACTTTTCCGGCCCCAATCGTAAAGCTGACATCATCGAGTATCGTTTCCCCGTTCTCATACGCAAAGCTCACATGGTTCAAATGAATGGGCAGGCCAGCATTTTCAAGCGTCCGTCCTGTCAAAAGATCTTCTTCTTCGGCGTCCAGTGTCGCAATGATTCTTTCAGTTGCCCCCATGGCTTTTTGCAAGGAGGTGAAAAACTGTGTGAATTGCCCCAGCGGTATGACAATTTGCACCAGATACAAAATAAATGCGACCAGCTCACCAGCTGTCAATGCTCCCGTGGACACGCGCATGCCACCATAGCCGATCACAACCACGAGCAGCACCATCAGGATAAAGGACATTAACGGTCCAATGACCGCTTGGACTCTTCCTTCTCTCAGCCCGAATCGGAATAGATTCCCGATTGCCTTTGTTCCCATTCCCAGTTCGTGGGTTTCGGCATTGGAAGATTTGACGAGCCGCATCTCTTGGAGCACTTGATTCATAATCGTCGTAAAGCTGGCGGTCTCATCTTGCAGACCTTTCGAAATTTTGTACATTTGACTGCCAAGCGGTATGAGAATCCCGATGCACAGCGGCACAGCAACGAGCATGGTTAACGTCATTTGCCAATCGAGGTAGAGCAAAGTCACCACAGAACCAATGATCGTGATTAATCCTGTGAAAAAGCTGGACAGATGATCACTAATCAGGCTTTTCACGACACCTGTATCGTTGGTCATTCGACTGATCGTCTCACCAGTCCGGTTGCTATCATAATAAGAGATCGGCAGGATGAGCAGCTTTTTCCAGAGTCTTTCACGGAGTGAGGCCACCACACTCTCGCCGACATGATTTAATAAGTAGATGGACAGCCCTCCCGCAATGGCCTGTGCGATAAAGGCAACAATCAAAAGAATGATTTGTGGTGTCGTGATCGTAGATAGGGAAAAGCTGTCCACCAAATCCTTCGTAAACAGCGGAATCACTAAGCTCACCAGCGTGGTGGCGATGCTCATGAACAACGCGACACCGATTTTTAGCTTGGATGGCTTTGTTTCCCTTATTAATCGAAAGAAAGGCCGCCAGTTTCCCCATTTCGCTACACTATTGGTTTGTTCCATTCGTTCATTTCTCCCCTTTTTCCTCCACTCATTCACTTCCAAGTGATAAGATACTGCATGAATGTAAACGAAATATAAACGGGATAATATTGAAGTGCGTGCAATTTTCTTCTTTCTAGTAAGAAGACGTTCGTGATCCAATTTTCTTTACCTATGATTTTTGTATATAAATGATGAATTTGGGGTAGAAGCCGGGAAACAAATCGTATATAATAGGTTCGTAATGAAGAAACGAAACAAAGTTTCATCAGATGAAACTCCAAGTTATTATAGGGAGGTTGTATACATTGGCTAACAAAGATGCTTACAAAGTAAAGTCTTCCCTGCAAGTAGGCGACAAGTCTTTTGCTTACTATCGCCTGCAAGGGTTGGAAGAACAAGGATTGGGCGATGTTTCCAAACTGCCGTTCTCCATTAAAGTTCTGCTCGAGGCTGCTGTCCGTCAGTTCGACGGCCGCGCGATCACGAAAGAACACGTACAACAATTGGCGACCTGGACAAAAGGCCGCGACGAAAACCAAGAAGTACCTCTCATGCCAGCTCGTATCGTTCTTCAAGACTTCACCGGTGTACCGGCTGTAGTTGACTTGGCAGCGATGCGCATCGCGATGAAGCGCGCTGGTGGAGATCCAAAACGAATCAACCCGTTGGTTCCAGTTGACCTCGTTATCGACCACTCCGTCATGGTTGACGATTTCGGTAACGCGTCCGCTCTGGACAACAACATGAAATTGGAATTCGAACGCAACCAAGAGCGCTACCGCTTCCTGCGTTGGGCACAAACTGCGTTTGACAACTTCCGTGCGGTTCCTCCAGCTACTGGTATCGTTCACCAAGTAAACTTGGAGTACCTCGCAACTGTAATCGCTACTCGTGAAGTAGATGGCGAATTGGTTGCTTTCCCTGACTCTCTCGTAGGTACTGACTCCCACACCACTATGATCAACGGTCTTGGTGTTCTTGGATGGGGTGTTGGTGGTATCGAGGCAGAAGCAGGAATGCTCGGCCAACCTCTGTATTTCGTAACCCCAGAAGTAGTTGGTTTCAAACTGACTGGCACACTGAATGCTGGTGCAACTGCAACTGACCTCGCTCTGACTGTTACACAAATGCTGCGTAAAAAAGGCGTTGTAGGTAAATTCGTGGAGTTCTACGGACCAGGCCTGTCCAACATCTCGCTGGCTGACCGCGCTACCGTAGCAAACATGGCACCTGAGTACGGCGCTACAATGGGCTTCTTCCCAGTAGATGCTGAGACACTCAACTACATGCGTCAAACCGGTCGCGAAGAAGACCTCATCTCCTTGGTTGAAACTTACACCAAAGCACAAGGCCTCTTCCGTACTGACGAGACTGTTGACCCAGTATTCTCCGAAACATTGGAACTGGATCTGTCCACTGTCGTACCTAGCTTGGCTGGTCCAAAACGTCCTCAAGACCGCGTAGAACTGACTGCTATGAAGGAATCCTTCAATAACAGCCTCCGTACGCCGATCGACAAAGGCGGATTTGGTCTCTCCGAAGAGAAAATCGCAGCTAGCGCACCAGTTGCTTATGCAAACGGTGAAAAAGCTACGCTGAAAACTGGTTCGGTTGTAATCGCAGCGATCACTTCCTGTACCAATACATCAAATCCTAGCGTAATGCTGGGTGCAGGTATCCTGGCGAAAAAAGCTGTGGAAAAAGGCCTGAAAAAGCCTGCTTTCGTAAAAAGCTCCCTGGCTCCAGGTTCCCGCGTAGTTACGCAATACCTGACTGACGCTGGTCTGATCGACTCCTTGGATGCTATCGGATTCAACGTAGTAGGTTATGGTTGCACCACTTGCATCGGTAACTCCGGTCCATTGCCAGAGGAAACCAGCAAAGCTATCGCAGACGAAGATCTGACAGTTGCAGCGGTACTCTCCGGTAACCGTAACTTCGAAGGTCGTATCCATGCACAGGTAAAAGCGAACTACCTCGCTTCTCCTCCATTGGTTATCGCCTATGCACTGGCAGGTACTGTAGATATCGACCTGGCTACAGAGCCAATCGGCACTGGCAAAGACGGTCAACCTGTATTCCTGAAAGACATCTGGCCAACTCCACAAGAGATCGCAGCTGCAATGGACAAAGCGATGAATCCTGCTCTGTTCCGCGCTGAGTACGGCCAAGTGTTCACGCAAAACGAAGCTTGGAATAAAATCGACGTTCCAACTGGCGACCTGTACGAGTGGGATGAAAAATCCACGTACATCCAAGAGCCGCCATTCTTCCAAAACCTGGCTGGAGAAATCGCTAAAATCGCAGACATCAAAGCAGCGAACACCATCGCACTCTTCGGTGATTCTGTGACAACTGACCATATCTCCCCAGCTGGTAACATCTCGCCAACTAGCCCAGCAGGTCTGTATCTGCAAGCTAACGGCGTAGAACGCAAAGACTTCAACTCCTACGGTGCTCGTCGTGGTAGCCACGATGTAATGATGCGCGGTACATTTGCAAACATCCGTATCCGCAACCAAGTAGCTCCTGGAACTGAAGGTGGCGTAACCAAATACTTGCCAACTGACGAAGTAATGTCCATCTACGATGCTTCCATGAAGTATCAAGCAGACGGTACTCCACTCGTTGTACTGGCTGGTAAAGAGTACGGTACTGGTTCTTCCCGTGACTGGGCAGCAAAAGGTACATTCCTCTTGGGTATCAAAGCGGTTATCGCTGAGAGCTTCGAGCGTATCCACCGTGCTAACCTGGTTGGTATGGGCGTTCTGCCTCTGCAATTCGCTGGTGACCAAAGCTGGAAGTCCCTTGGCATCGACGGTACTGAGTCCTTCAACATTGTGGGCCTCTCCGATGATGTTCAACCTGGCCAACGCGTAAAAGTAGAAGCGACGAAGAAAGACGGCAGCACTTTCGAATTCGAAGTAATCGTGCGCCTCGATTCCATGGTAGACGTAGACTACTACCGCAATGGTGGTATCCTGCAAACGGTTCTGCGTCAATTGCTGGATGAAGGTAAACCAGTAACTGCGTAAGCAAACGAATAAAAAATAAGTTCGTATCAGCACCCACCCAACGAAAAGAGCAGACTCCGAGAATTCGGCAGTCTGCTCTTTTTTTACGTTTCCAACCAGACGCATGATTGTCGTTGTGGTTGTCGTTTGCAGGATCACCGATGGCCTGCTTTTTGTTTTCTCTTCCTGATGGGCCACGCTTAAGTGGGAGATGCGGTGAATACGCATGGAAGAGGGAAGTGTTTCCCAGAAAAAGGGAGGGATTCGTGATGAAACAGTTGTTTCGCGAAACCTGGATTGAGGTAAATCTCGATGCCATCAAGAAAAACATTCGGGCGATACGCCGGCATATTCCTGAACAGACGAAAATCATGGCGGTTGTAAAAGCGAATGCCTATGGACATGGTTCTGTCGGAGTAGCACGCCATGCCCTCGAGTACGGGGCTACTTCCCTCGCAGTCGCCATCCTGGAAGAAGGCATCGTCTTACGAAAGGCGGGCATTGTAGCACCTATACTCGTGCTGGGATTCACTCCCCTTTCACGTATCAAAGAGGCGGTCGCCTGGAATATTGAGCTGTCCGCGTTTCAGGCCGATTGGATCAAAAAAGCAGATAAAATTGTCAAATCAACGGCTTTCTCCAATCGTCTAAATATCCATATCAATGTAGACACCGGCATGGGCCGATTGGGCGTACGAACAAAATCTGGGTTGCTTTCAGTCGTAAAAGCGTTAACGTCAAGCTCTTCCCTTGCATGGACCGGAATCTTCACTCATTTTTCCACTGCGGATGAGCCTGATCAGAGATTGACCAAAGCGCAACACGAGTTATTTGTTCAGTATCTTCGCTATCTGAAGGAAAAAGGGTTCGAGCTTCCGACTGTACACATGTGCAACACCGCTGCTACCATTGCTTTTCCCGAATTCAGTGCCGATATGATCCGCCTCGGAATCGGCATGTACGGGCTGTATCCATCCGCTTATATCCGACAACTCAATCGTGTGAAGCTCGTTCCGGCTCTCAGCTTGAAATCGCGCTTCTCCTATGTAAAGACAATGCTGACGCCACCGTTTACCATCAGTTATGGTGCTACATACATAGCAAAGCGCGGAGAGGTCATCGGGACGATTCCAATCGGTTATGCCGACGGTTATTCGCGCGCACTCTCTAACCGTGGATTCGTCCTCTATCGAAGCAGACGGTTGCCGATCGCGGGGCGAGTGACGATGGATCAGATGATGGTCAGCTTGGGAGAAGGCGGGAATGGAAAGCAAGGCGATGAGGTCGTGATTTACGGAAAGCAAGGAAACCTCGAGATTCCTGTCGATGAGATTGCCGAAATGCTCGGGACGATCAACTATGAAGTCGTTGCCACCCTCAGTAATCGCATCCCTCGCTTGTTTTTTGAAAAAGGGGTCGTTGTAGAGATCTCTCATCTGTTGCCGGAAGGTTAAATGGGGCAGGCTTGGAGAATAATTTTTCCGCGAAAACAAAAAATAAGGAAAACCAAATTCGCAAAAAAAAGGAATGGAAACATGAAGTCGCGATTCACATACACCATCCTTCTCCTGTTGGCGCTGAGTCTGACTGTGATCAGCTGCAAGCCAGACTCAGCTTCCCAAATTCGTCCGCATAGCCTTAAGGCTCAACCCTTAGCTGAGAGAAATGAATCACAAAAGCCTGTCCTGCTCATTCTCATTGATTCGTTAATGGACAAACCACTGCAAGAAGCGATCCGGCAAGGCCGAGCTCCCGCTTTGGGTTATTTGCTTGCAAACGGGCGCTATTACCCGCAAGTTGTGAGCTCATTTCCCACCATGTCGGTAACCATCGACAGCACCCTCCTTACAGGGACGTATGCCAATGAGCATCATGTACCGGGATTATCCTGGTTCAGCAACAAGGAAAAGCGGATGATTTATTACGGGTATGGTCCCAAAGAGGGGCTCAAGATCGATCAGCCACAAGTGCTGCTAGATATCCTTCATCAATTAAACCTAGCCCAGCTCAATCCGCATACGAAAACCATTCATGAAGAATTGGCGGAAAAAGGCAAGGATACCGCCTCCATCAATGCGATTCTATGGCGAGGCAAAACGCCGCACTCCTTACAAATCCCCCGTCTCATTGATTTCGGCACACGTTTGCCGAGCGAGATAAATGTGACCGGACCCAAACTGATGTCGTATGCGGCATTTGCCCAGCTTGATCCGAATCAAAAGAGTGAAAAGCGCATTTGGCGAAAATACGGGATGAATGATGAGTTTTCCGCGCAGGAGGCTGCCTATCTTATCGCCCACAAGAAGCTCCCCCCTCTAACCATCACCTACTTGCCGGAAAATGATATGGAAGTACATAAGAAAGGACCCGCTACGATCGAAGGGATTGAAAAAGCGGATAAGGCACTTCAAGGCGTATTCGATGCATTTGGCTCGTGGGATAAGGCAATCAAAGAAGCGCGGTGGATCGTCATGGGGACAGTGGCCAGAGCGCTGTTCTGGATGATCGCAAGGCCGCTACCATTGACTTGCGCAGCTTATTGACCGACTATCAAATAGCCAAAATCAGTAAGCCTGTCACCCCTGCTGACCAAGTCGTGATTTCGACCAACGAACGAATGGCCTATATTTATGCCTTAGACTCGCGTATTCCGTTATCCGATATTGTAAAACGCTTGCAACGTGAACCTAAGCTGGACATCATTGCGCGTAAGGAAGACGAAAAGATTGTCGTAACAGCAGGCAAAATCAGCCGACAGTTTTCCTACCAGCCAAACGGTCCCTATACTGATCCATATGGTCAAACATGGACCTTCGATGGTGATCCGCGTCTGCTCGATATGACCATCAAGAACAACCGGATCACGTATGGGAAATACCCGGACGTTTTGGCGAGGCTCTACGGTGCGCTGAATTCGCATGAAGGCAGATATGTGGTCGTTACTGTTCGGCCTGGGCATGAGCTCATTACGGAAAGTTCTCCAACCCATATCGGCGGAGCGGCACACGGTTCCTTGCACGAGGTGGACTCACTCGTTCCACTGGTAGTAACCGGGACCACCACGGGGCCGAAAACTTTGCGTATCGTTGACTTGAAAGACTGGCTGCTGCGCCTGACAACCGAATGAGTGAGGCAACTATTTACTGATGAGGAGGAATGATGCATGGATCAACGGAGCTTTGAACAAATTTATGAAGACTACAAAAATGCTGGAGAACAACAGGCGATCCAGGAAAACGATGATAACAGTCCACTGACGAATACAGGAAAAGAGCAAATCGTGGCCGTCAGAAAAAACGACGATGGAGACTTGATCGCCTTTAAAACAGACTCCGGTCGTGAGCTCGACTATATCACTGCACTCAACGACGCAAAGGCTGGCAAGTTGGCTCATGTAGACGTGTTTCATAAGTATGGGAGAGACATTCTGCGGAGTGAGCCAGACGGGATCAAGGAAAACAATTTGGATCGTCTTCCTGACTTTTGACGGCAAAAAGGTCGCCCACAGCAGAAACGGGGCGACCTTTTTGTATCGACGCGTATTGGATTAGTGGATAAACTTTCCGGTAATCGATTCTCTCGTAGCAGCTACTTCTTTTGGCGTTCCACTCGCAACCACGTTCCCTCCAGAGGTCCCCCCTCCTGGTCCCATATCAATCACCCAATCAGAAGCAGCGATCAGTTCTGTGTTGTGCTCGACCATAATCACGGTATTTCCAGCGTCGACCAATTTGCTCAAGAGTACATGGAGCTTCTCGACGTCAATCGGATGCAATCCTGTCGATGGCTCATCCAGTAGATACAGCGTATGCCCTGTCGAAGATGCACTCAGTTCCCTAGCCAGCTTCAACCGTTGTCCTTCACCACCAGACAAGGTCGTCACGGACTGTCCCCATTGCAAGTAGCCGAGTCCTACTTCACACAGCAGGATCAGCAATTGCCTCATCTTCTTTTGCTCGTTGAACAGGGAGAGGCTCTCCTCCATACTAAGCATCAAGATATCGGAAATGGTATAGCCTTGGTACGTTACCTCCAAGACCTCTGGACGAAATCGTTTTCCGCGGCAATCCGGGCAGACGACCTGCAAGTTGGATAGAAAATGCATGTCCACTTCCACTCGCCCCAGTCCCTCGCAGCGCTCACATCTTCCGCCCGGCGTATTGAATGAAAAGTGCTTGGCATCCAAACCACGCTTTTTGGCTGCTGGCAAGGCAGCGTATATTTTCCGCAACAGCGTATACAAGTCGACGTACGTGGAGACATTGGAGCGTTGCATGCGTGATAGCGGCGACTGATCCACTGTAATGACGCTTTGAATGGCTTCGAGTCCCGTAATCGCACGGCATCCTGCTGCTTTTCCGGTGCGCTTCTCGGCAGCCGCTGCCAGCAAATCGTAGACGAGTGTCGACTTACCCGAGCCAGAGACACCTGAGACTGCTACCAGCCTTCCCAGTGGGAACGATACCGTCACATCGCGCAAATTGTGCAACGTTGCCCCTTCAATCGTGATCCACTCACCTGTTCCGTTGCGCTCTTTGGACGACAGTACTCTCTGTTCTTTCAAGTAGCGGCCTGTGACAGAATGCGGTTGGTTCAGCAATTCTTTCAGCGAACCTTGCCCGACGATTTCGCCGCCAAAACGTCCTGCTCCTGGCCCCACATCAATCACGTGATCCGCTTCTTGAATGACTCGTTGGTCATGCTCGATGAGCAGCACCGTGTTGCCCAAATCACGCAGCTCCTTCATGACCTTCACGAGTCCATCCGTGTCCTTTGGATGTAGACCTGAGGTTGGTTCATCCAGCAAATAAAGAACGCCAGTCAAGCCAGAGCCGAGAATGGAAGCGAGCCGCAATCTCTGTGCTTCACCGCCAGAAAGGGAGATGGCCTGTCGATCGAGGGTCAAGTAGCCCAGCCCCACATGGATGACGCGCCTGATCTTGATGAGCAAATCATGTAGAACAGCCTCCAAAATCGAGTCTCCTTCACGGGCAGCTCGTACATGCACACTCTCCACCCAGTCCCCCAGCTCCTCCAACGAGCTCTTCGATAGGCTCGGCAGTGTCCTGCCTTCGACTGTAACGAGCCGACTCTCCTCCTTTAACCTCTCACCATGGCAGTCGTGACAAGGTTGGGTCAGAAAGTAAGCAGCTTCACCAGATTGTCCATCTTTTTCTCTATATCGTTGCCACATGCCTGTGATGACACCTTTAAACCTTCCCTTCCCTACCGTTTTCGGGGGCTGAACAGAAGGGAAGTGTTTAGAAAACTCCTCGCTCTCCACGCCATATTTGAGCAGATCCCACTGCGCTTCGTTGTACGCGTTCAATGGCAGATTCATCGGCAAGCCGTAGTGTTTTCCTGCCGCCGCAAGCACGCTAGCCTGATATTCATTAATCGCCTCGTACCAAAAAGTAATAGCTCCTTCCCGAATGCTCTTTGTTTCATCAAACACGGCTTCCACATCAATATCGACGACCGTTCCCAATCCACTGCAAGTCGGGCAAGCACCTTGGGGGGTATTAAACGAAAAATCTGCTTTGGTCAGAGGGAGATGGACATAGGCACATACCGGGCACGTGACGACTTCTGTTTCTCCCCCATTGGCAGGAGGTGCTATTGGTGCGTGACACTTCTGGCATCGTCTCTCCCCCTTCTTTTCATAGACTGTCCGCAGATAGGTATACATGTCTGTGACGGTTCCAACTGTCGATCTGGGATTACGGTTGGTCACATGTTGACTGATCGCAATGGAGGGAGACAGTCCTTCGATCGAATCCACACGAGGCTTCGCTAGTGATTCAGATGACATTCCACTGGACTCCATATATTGTCGTTGGCATTCTCGTTGCAGAATATCAAGTGCTAGCGTCGATTTACCCGATCCAGATGGTCCGGTTACCACTACGAGACGATGCTTGGGAATCTCGAGAGAAATGTTTTTCAAGTTGTTTTCTCTTGCTCCCCGAATGCGAATCAAGTCTTTCATGCAAAAAACCTCCTTCATGATTGAAATGTCAGTCCCTTTCAATAACGAAGACTGACCTGCATGATCAACTTTACAACATTCATGCAAGTGCCAAGGTTATTGCAAAAATGCCCCTTTGACTACTGTTAGAAACACGAAGCATTACGTCAGGGAGCTTTAATGTTTTTCTCGAACAAAACGGCCCTCTTCTTCCTTAGAGCTTGCAACAGTTGGACGATTGGTCCAATGCTGCATCGCTCTAAAAGGAAGAAAGGGCCGCTAGTTTGCAACAAAAATATAATAGCTTCTGAGGTATCTTCTCTTATTGTGTAGGAGTAGGAACCGCTGGCTCATTCTCACCGCCCAAACGGCGGCGTGCCGTCTCCCTTTTTCCCACTGCCGGTAGATGCTCACCTGCCTTGGCCAATCCCCAGACAGGCATATTTCCGTAAAGACATTCGTATTTTCCCGCATCGACCAAGTACGTCTCGTGAAAAATCCCCACCGTTCCATCCGTTCCAACCGCTTGGTTGAACTTCCTCCACGCGCTCAGATGATTGTGGCTTTTTCTTGCATAATTTTCCAGATGCTCATAGGACCGCCAGTACTGGATTTGAGTGATTTCACGCAGATTAAAATGCGAAGTGTGACCTAACAATCCGAGCTCCGGGTGCTGATACAATTCTCGCATCATGCCTCCCATGGCGTTGGCTACTGGCATCCACTTGTGAACCGCAAGCATACGGTTGATTCGCATCCCGATGATAAATACGACGAAAGGTCCTTCCATTTGTGCTGTAAAACGCCCCGGAACTACTTTTGCCATCCGACTCCCCTACCTTATCAAAGAATTGAGGTGCAGCTCGTAACACGCCATATAATCAGACACATGAAACAAATGTGCCGTCAGATAAGCTCCGTAAAACATCGAGAATAACAGAATTACGGCCTTCTCCTCCGACAGATGAAGGGCAAGCTGACCATCTTCGGCTGCTTCTTGCACGCACTTTTGCAATATTTGATGCAGATTAGTAGCTCTAATCTCTTCTCTCTCCTCTTCCTTGGGGAAGCGCAAATACAATTCAGCTTCAGATAAGAGCGGGACACACGGGTGCATTTTTTGCTCGGCTAAAAAGCTGATAAGGCTAAGCATAATTCCTGGTTGCTTCTGGCTATCGCGCGTAACCTTGGCAAAAATATGCCGCACGCCTTCCCAGCCCCTCTTGCCAGTACTCCGCAACTCAACAAAGCACTCTGCTTGCCATATGCTCATGTAATAAATCAAGAGCTCTTCCTTTTGCGGGAAAAATTTAAAGAATGTGACCTTCGACACCTCTGCTCGTTCACAAATGTCATCCACCAGTACATTCCGGAAGCTCCCGTCGCCTATTAGCTCCAGGGCAGCGTCCAGAAGGGCGAATTTGGTTTTTGCTTTCTTTTTCTCGCGTAGTGATAATGCTTCTGCCATCTTGTACTCCTTTTTCCATATTTCTGCTTGTGTTTATCATAGTATATAAGTTAACTTAAGTAAAGTTTTTTATTTGAGTAAGAAAAAAACAGCTCTCCTATTCAAAAAAATGAAAACTTTAATCAAATGACTCCGTATAAAATAGGAAAACAGCCAAGGCTAATTGGAGGGCGAAGAGATGAAAGCGATCGTATACGAGCAATACGGGCCGCCCCATGTCCTACAGCTCCGGGATGTCGCCAAACCGGTACCGAAGGACGACGAGGTATTAATCAAAGTCTATGCTGCAACTGCCGCAGCGGGGGATTGGCGTTTACGCAAGGCAGATCCTTTCCTGGCACGTCTGTTTAATGGTCTGTGGAAGCCGAGGAAAATCAAGATTCTCGGCTTCGAATTAGCCGGGGTTGTCGAATCAACGGGCAGTGGTGTTTCTCAGTTTAAACCGGGGGATGCCGTCTATGCTGCCTGCGGAAACGGCTTCGGCGCGTATGCCGAATACAAATGCTTACCTGAGAACGGTTGTATTACACTGAAGCCTGCGAACATGACGTTTGAGGAAGCAGCCGCGGTTCCGGTCGGTGCCTATACTGCCTTGCAATTTCTCCGGAAGGGCAATATCCAGCACGGCAGGCGTGTGCTCATATACGGTGCTTCTGGCAGTGTCGGGACGTATGCGGTACAGCTCGCCAAGCATTTCGGTGCGGAAGTGACCGGAGTATGCAGCACATCGAATGTGGAGCTGGTAAGATCGTTGGGGGCCGACCGAATCATCGATTATACAAAAGAAAACTTCGAGGACGAGACTGCGGTCTACGATATCATTTTCGATACGGTCGGAAAGAGTCCGTTTCAGGCATGCGTCGAGCGACTGACACCGAACGGTTACTACCTGCGAGCGGTCCATTTCAGCCCTTTGCCAATCGTTCGCGGGTTATGGACGAACATGACGAGTGGTAAGAAGGTGATTGGTGGAACCGCGAACGAAAAAGCGGACGACTTGAGGTATGTAAAGGAGCTAATCGAGGCCGGCAAGCTGCGTGCCGTCATCGATCGCATTTATCCGCTAGAGCAAGCAGCGGAGGCCCACTCTTATGTGGAGCTGGGGCATAAGAAAGGCAACGTGGTGTTAACCGTGCGCCAATGATTACGCATCGATCGTTCAATAAATAAAGCCAACCAAAACACATTCTCTTTGTGTTTTGATTGGCTTCTTCGTTATTTCATCATTTTTCCCATCCGATAGGCTGCTTCCATGATGTAAGGTGCATATTGGCTCATTTTTTCAGGAGTCAGACGGTTAGAAGGACCTGACGCCGCAATAGACGCTACCAATTGTCCGTTGCGGTTGAATATCGGGACGGCAACGGCTGCCGTCCCCAGCTCCCGTTCCTCCACACTTGTCGCGAAGCCTTGCTTCCTGATTTGATCCAATTGCTCAATAAAAGACTCCTTGTTCACATAGTCAGGCCAATTCGGGTCGCTGATAACTTCCTGCAAAATGAAAGGCTCTGCATATGCAACAAGTACTTTGCTGGATGCCCCCACCGTGAGTGGCATACGCGCCCCGATTGGCGCCACCCTGCGAATCGGTTGCTTGCTCTGGACTGCCTGTACGCGTATCCGCTCGTTTCCATCTCGTACGTACAAACTGATCGTTTCCTCCACCAAATCCCGCAGTCGCTCCATCTCTGGCAGTAGCAATATGGCTGGATCATCGTTTTGCGACAAATTGGCGGATAACTCCCAAACCCGAAACCCAAGTCGATACTTCTCTGTCTGAACATCTCGTATCAGAAATCCTTTGTTCTCTAGCGTTGCCAGCAAACGATGCACGGTACTTTTATGCAAGGAGAGTCGACTCGCTATCTCACTCAGGCCTAGATCCGTAGCGTCCGTAAAACAGAGCAGGATATCCAAAGCCCGATCGACTGCTCGAACGTTTGCTTTTTGTTCTTCTTCCATAAGTGTTTGACACCTGCTTCCTACTTTGTTCCGATCGTTTCATCTGATGAAACGAATATGCTACTTTTCAGTATACGAAAAAATAAAGCATAGTAAAGAGCGAATCCGAGGTCCGCACAAAGACAGGAATGAAAAAAGGGTAGCCGACCTGTTGCGGCTCCCCGTTTATGCGTTATCCGTGTCCCTTTAAAAATCAAAATCATCTGGGTCTGGCCCAAAACGCTTGTTGTCATTTAGGGCAGTGATTTTTTCTACATCCTCTGCACTGAGGGTGAAGTCAAAAACATCTGCGTTCTGGCGAATCCGCTCTGGTGTGATCGACTTAGGAATCGTGACCACTTGGTTTTCCAAATCCCAGCGAAGCACAATTTGTGCAGGCGACTTGCCATATTTTTGTCCCAATTCTACCAAGAGAGGATGATCGAGATTTCCTTGCATCAACGGGCTCCATGCTTCTAGTTGAATTTGGTGCTCTTTGCAATACGCATGCAATTCTTTTTGAGTAAGCAATGGATGATACTCGACTTGGTTGACAACTGGAATGATCTCGCTATGTTGGCGTAAATCCTCGAGGTGGTGGCTATGAAAATTACTGACGCCAATCGCACGTACATATCCATCGCGGTACAGCTTTTCCAAGGCCCTCCATGTATCGACATACTTGTCTTTTACGGGCCAGTGAATCAGGTACAAATCCAGCGTATCGGTACCCAATTTTTTCATACTTTCATCAAAAGCCTTCAGCGTTGACTCGTAGCCTTGATCCGCATTCCACACCTTTGTCGTGATGAACAATTGATCGCGAGCAATCCCGGCTTGACGGATTCCTTCGCCTACTCCGGCTTCGTTGCCGTAGATAGCTGCCGTGTCTATACTGCGATAACCCGCCTCAATCGCGGATCGGACGGCCAACGTTTCGTTTCCGTCTTTTGCCTTCCAGACCCCCAGACCCAGCCAGGGCATCTTCACCCCGTTGTTCAAAACGGAATGATCTGTGATATGTGTTGCCATTGGATCTCCTCCCGTCTTACGCTGATATGTACTTACATTCAGATAGTGTAGCATATTTACAAAATGAGGAAAACCTTGCTACTCTTGCGAATCTTGAAACACCACGTCCTCTGTCCCTGCTGCCAGCGGTTTGATCGCCCACCATCTGATCCTTACCCGTTCTGTCTGAACAGGTCCCTTCACCTGAACACCGATCCGAAACGTTCCTTTCTGCGGATAAACGATGACCCCTACGGCAAAATGCGCTGCATCTGTCGCATACTCCGAATCATCAAACACACTGCTATGCCCGTACATCACTTGCTCATGTTGGGAAAGCAACTCATCGATCACATCTGCATGAAAATCCTCGATTCCTGCACTGACATACACGTTGCCTTTCCCGAGGGAGTGCTTGAGCTCCTCCGAAAAATAACGATTGCCGATCTTGACCCCAAACGGCCAGTTGGACAAGTACGGCTCAATCGGTATTTCTACCACACCTGTTGCTACTTGTTCATTTGCCTTTCCAGGCCGGGGCAGTCCAAGCTCAAACTGGTAGACAGACGCCAGTTTATCGTAGCTCACATCGAACTGCGGCTTATCACCTGCCGCTATTTCTTTCACGCGCGTGGTCACCCGAAAGGAATCTGCATGAGAGCCTTGCTCGACTGGGTTTCCCTTCTGCGCACGCAACGCAAGCTTTTGCAAAAGTGCTGGTGTATACACGTACTCCCCAAACGGAACAGGAACAACCTTCTCAATCACATAGGTCGCATTCATTTGCAGCAAGCATACTTTTGCCAAATAAAGAAAAGGCTGTTCGTTCGCATGTGTCACCTGATCCAGCTTGCGACTGTAGTAATCGGACACGAGCCGCTCTACCAGATCGTCTGACGTGATTTCGATTTTCCCTACAGAAACGAGATCGGTATGCAGCAAGCGATCGCCGAGTCGAACCTCTGCCTTGCCACCCAGCACTGCCAGCTCTACCGTACCGCGATCCCGGCCAGCCTTGATCGGAATGGAGACGACATAATCCGTCTCTTTTGCGTCAACAGGCTCTAAGAAGGATACACTACCATCACTGCTTTCCATGACTGTCAGCCCTGGTGCAGCCAGCTTGTATTGGAACTGTACGCGTGACGTTTGTACCGTCTTCTCGACGTGCAACTGCAATGAAAATACTTCACCCGGATTGACGTATCGTGGGGTAGCCTGCCAGATGCGCACCTGTGGATCTGCATAGAGCAGCACTCTTTGCTCTACCAGTTGCACCCCTTCGATGGAAGCAGGATGTGGTGCCTCCTCTTTGATAAAAAGCCGATATCCTTCTGCCACTCGGTTGTATTCAGCCATTTCCTGCTCGACGGTTTCAGAGACGGAGAAGACCTGTTCCTTGCCTTTTTCATCATAGGCTAAGCAGACGTACACATTTTTCGCATAGTCGTTGTTGCTAAAGCCTTCCATCATGGACAGCTTCAGCTTCACAGGCTCAGGAAGCACGATTTCCCTCCCGAGATAATCTAGAGCGACTCCAGCTTCAACCGAAATCTGCTTTTCGTCCACAGCGATCACCTGCAAACCGCATACCACTCCACCCCCGTGAAGCAATCGATTGGTGAGTCGGCGTTTGTCATTGAAATAGCGCTGTTCTGATTCGAAATCTCTGACGGTCAACAGCTTCCCTTTGAAATACACATTCCGTTCATGTGGAAAATAACGCAGATTCTTCATCTCGAACACCTCACTTTGCGTAAAAATCTCGGCTTCTTACTCCAGCTCTGCATCCAGGCCAATCCTGGTGTCATAATCGATTCGTCTGCTACGGTCGTTCCCGCTTAGCACCGTGTTGTGTGGCATGGATAAATTTTGATCAAGTGTAAGGAACGATGGCTCCGTCAAATAAGAATTAATCCCCACGTAGCTATGGATGTCGGCGTAGATGCCCGGGCGCAGAACGATGAGCTTTGCCTCTGTAAAAGCAGGCTTTTGATCTTCCAAAATCTTTTGCAGAACCGACTGCTCCCGTTCTGTTTTCGCGCATTCCTGCGAAACGATCAGGCAAAATTGGTACGGATGATCCATGTACAAGGAAGAGATCAGCTCGTGCAGCTCCGGGATCGCCTTCATGTCCCTGATTTGAAAATACTCAACGATCATCGGGCGCTCCCCGGTATACAGCTCTACCATCTTTTCCAAGCCCGCACGAGTGCCCCGCTCTGCATACAGCTCCGGTGCGCGGCGAATCAGCTCTCGTCGCTGCGCCTCTGTCCAATGCTCGTCCCTGCCCATCCCCAACCAGGAAGCGAGCCAAGGGACGAACTCTCCGGGTGTCGTATCAGGATCGAACAACCGCGAGATGGTATCAATCTGTTCCTCCAGCTCCAAGTAAAACGTCCCAAAAAGGGAGAGGAAACGCTCCAAAAAATCAGCACTGGCAGGATCACTTTGATAAGTCGCTGGTAGATAACGCAAAAAGGTGTCGCGCGGCGAGTAAATCCGCATTTGCCTGAGCAACGGGGAATGGCGGTCAGTACCGAGCCATTCGATTTTGAGCCATAAATAACGGCCTTTTGCTGAATGAAACAACGCATCTGAGGCGTTGATTACCGGCTCCGACCATAGATTGGCCGTCCTTTGCAGCTTGGTTTTCCAGTCCGTGTCGTCTGCCAGCAAAAAGTCATCCAGATTGTGGACGGCTCCATGAATCACATGCTCTTTTCGATCAGAAGAAAACGTCGAGATGAGTAATTGCGTTTCTTCCGGTATGTCTGCATCCAGCTTGATTTTATGCCACACCGTTTCAAATTCCGCGCTATCCAATGCACGAGAGAAGTAGATGCCCATCGGTATTCCTGTCTCATCCAGGTTGGACGTCCGCGAGACGAGTCTCAACATGGTCAGAACATTTTTCTGTGCGTCCCAAACATACAGCCGCTGCTGATTGTCAAAAACGAGCTTGTCTGCACGTCCGTGATAGTTGGTCAATGGCGCAAGTGCTTCTCCCGTCGGTTGAAAACGCAAAATGAATCGGGTATGATCATGAGCCGAATCGATGGAACGACTATCACCCACGTAGAGAATAGGACCTGAACCCACTGCAAATCCCGTGGGCTTGGTTCCTGGCGGGATCGCCAGCGTGCACACATCGGAGCCTTTCGAAGAGAACCGAAACACTTGATTCGTCTGTGTCCAAAATAGATATACCTTGCCTGCTTCGGCAACGGACAGGCGAAACAACCTTTTTCGCCTGATCTCACAAAGGGTCGCTGTCTCTGTTACTTTCAATTCCGTATGTGTGTATGTAGCGTCAATCTTACCTGCCCGATTCAATCGAAGGACGACGACTTGTGTTCCCGCCGCGATTTCCTTCCGTTCGTCGTCTCGATCTACGCCCACGGGTGTCGTGATGTAAAGATGTCCTTCTTCATCCAACCCTGCATCCAAAGGAAAAAGCTGCTGTCCCTCCCCCTCTTCCCAGCTCCAAACGCACTGGCCGTTGGCTATGGAATACGCTCCGACTTTTCTCCTCGCTTCGGGGTCGATAATGTACACGTATTTATCGTTAGCGACGAGAAACGAGTCTTTGGAAAACAGCCCGCGTCCAGCGCGAAACACAGTCTCCTTGAAGTTGTTGCTGTCATCGCAATGCGTGATATGACCGCTTTCATCCAACCAAAGCAACGAGCCAACCCGTGCAATGGCAAAATCCAAGAGGCGAGAGTGATGTGTCGTCCCAGCCAGATGCACATGATCGATCACATATTCGGGCGATTTGTTCAGCGCGATCCCCTCGTTGGAGACGTGAAGGTTATACCAGACCCCCCGCTGCCAATCGGACGGATTGTTCAGGGAAAAGAAACGATTCATTGTATCCACGCCCACTCCTCCGTTTGTTCCCGTCTATCTTTCTCTATCCACAATGAGCTCCAGAACATGCTCTCCTGAGTACACCAGCGCATGAAGTGGTATCTGAATATCTCCCCCTTCATCCCTGATGATGCCTGTGCCCTCCGCGGAAACCCACAAATCCGTCACGTACAGCACACCCTCGATCTGGTTTAATACCTCGTAGAGATCGCTTTTATAAACAGGCCGTCCAAATTCCCATCCTTTTCCTTGAAAAGTCGAAGAATCTTGGACATTCAATGGTGTTAAATACTGCTTCAGTGCCTGTAGCACGATCTGCTTTTTGTCTGCAAACGCAGGCTCTACCACGATTGTGGAGAAAACGGTCACTTTGATATAGGCGGGAGCGGCCACATGGACTTCTGTCGTCAGCAGCCTTCGCTGTTCCAATTGGTGGCGAACGGTCCTTAAGGAGCCTTCACTTGGCAGTGGTGTCGGCTGGTCGCTGAACGGGACGATGACGACGGTCATTTGAGCGGCTGCACTTTGCTCGGATACTCCCATTTCCCCTACTTTATACAGGGGGATTGCCTTCGCGCGGGCCACTCGCAACCCGGGAGTCGCTAGCGCAATGGCCTCATAATCTTCTGCTGTAATGGCCCGCTGTGGTTTTTTCCATTCCATTCTCATCCTGCGTTTGGCTTGATCGATCGTTTCGCGCTCGCTTCCCCCACTGGCTGGACGGGGATTGGTCACCTGCGCGTGGGTTCGCTGCTGGGCAAGCGGGAGGAACCGAGTAATTTGGCCACCCTGTACATTCCCCTTCGCACCTTGGCCTGTCTGACAAGATATGATCCGAATGCCCGCCATGCCTTCCAGCCTTTCAGGAATGGCTCCGTGCTCATTGTTACCAAACGCAATCTCTGCTCCGTCCGCATCATACAGCATAAAATGGCGATCCTTTGGCCCCGATCGGTCAAAATCAGTGACCAGCGACCAGTCTTCCCAGACCGGAAACGGACAGCCTTCGACCTGACTTGCCACCTGAATGACAAACGTTTCTGGCAAGATCGATTGGACATTCAGCCGAAACACTTGATGTGGCAATCCACTGCTTTCTCCAATCAACCGCTGCCCTGCAAAGTCACTCCGATAGGCGATGACCCGAATATTTCTGCGGCCCTCAGGCATTGCACTCCCAAACCGAATCATCGTTGCGCCCTGTTCTGGGTCCCGCGAAACGCGATATGAAAATACACCTGTATCAGCTTGGTCTGGTTCATCTTGATTCCATCCACTTTGCCAATCATGCCCCTGTTTGCATTGAACCTCTACTGTGCCTTCATATAGTAACGAGCTTACAAGGACGATCTGCTGATCCACTTGACCCGTTCCATCGTACTCCCACACTTGGCTGAAGGTTTCGCGTTGGATGGCGTTCACGGTGTTTAGCTCGATTTTTTCCATGCGAGGAGCCAATTCGAATCGACCTGCACGCAATGTCGCACAGAGCCAGAATCGAGGCCGATCATTGGCGGGGTAAAGCATGATTGGCTTCATTGTCCCTTCCAACTCAATTAGGACTCGTCCCGAAAAGGAGAGATTCATCGTTTCATCCGAGACTCGTGGCAACGGACTCCAACCCGTTTCTTTCATGCCTTCGTTTTGTCCATAATACTCCCACTCGAGAGTGGCCGATGGAACGAAAAGCGATGTGGGCGTAAGCGGGACGATTGGGACAGGATAGTCTTCAAACAGGCGCAAACCGATGGAGACTGCCCTCCCCACTGGCAATGGCCGATCAAAGCCTAAATAAATCTTGTTCCCTATCTTTGGTTCCTGACCAAATGCGTAGTAGGAAACACCGTTATGCGCATTGGATGAACTCACATCGGTCGTCCCGCTTTCTGTATGAACCAGAACACGCTCCAGGCTGGCTGGTACCAGAACAAGCGAATGTTCCGTCTCGAAAGGAAGATTCCCCGCGAACAATCTCGTCTTCTCCGGAAGGATCGCTTCTTCTGACACGTCGAAAAACGTTACATCCGTCGTCGCACATGACTGGTTCTTTGGGTGTACACCCATGAGCTGCAAAAATTTGCGTTCGTTCTTTTCTGTGATCCGGTTGAGATAGTATTGCTGCATTTCCATCAACCACGCGAACATCTCCAAAAGCGTAATGCCCGGATCGTGATGACGGTGATCACCCCACTCTGGCTGCAGCTTGGGGATCGCGTTTTTTGCTTGTTCGACGATCTCCTCAAAGTGGCGATCATCCAGATTCTTGGATGGAAGCATAGCGCGCACTTCCTTTTTCAATGTTTGGGTGGGAAGAAAGCCTGGCCTTCGTGAACGCGGACGCTGATTCGATGGGCTCCCTCTGTGACAATCCCATGTACGATCGTTTCGTATTCAGAAGCGAGTATTTCCTTTCGTTGCCCATTTTCCGTTCGAAATACAGCCAAGGTCAGATGATCCACAAAGCGGACGCCCTTTACGGATTTCAACAACGCAAATAAGAGCGAAGGATGCACACGCTGGCCTATTTCCCAACCCCCACCGTGCAGATTTCCTGTTATCGGGTCAAGGAATCGTGCGAGCTTGCCGAGTGTCTCCAGCTCCACCTCAACGATTTCGTCCAAAGCCCCCACTGCCAGCTCTGCCGTCACTGCAATTTCCAAGTAGACAGGCTCCCTGACATGAATCCGCTCGGGAGAGGCTACCGTCGCTGCCGCATGTGTAAGCAAGTAGTTCGTGACAGAACGCCGAAGCTCCAAAAATTGCGTACCGAAGCAGCCCGCTGCGGGCAATACGATCACAGTGACATGCCCTGCTTCTCTTTGCAGGCGGCTGTTCCGATTCGGCAAACACTTCACTTTGGGTATCTCCGGATGCGCTTCACGGACGAGCCATTCGAAATCTTCAGCCGTCACAGCTCGATAGCGATGCTTGATTGTTTGAGGACCGCGCTGTAAGGCTTCCGTCAGCAACTCCCGATCACTTCCCCCAATCGCAGGCACCGGATTGCTGACAGCTTGGACAAATGGAATCGATTGTTCCAGTTGATTCAACTGCCCAGCAGGAAGATTCCCTGCTGTTCCCCCTCCAACCTTATACGTCACCCTCACGGAACCGAGTCCGGATTGAGGAAGCTCCCTCCCGTGTCGACCATCGCCAAACAAAATTTTTCCGGTAGCGCTCTCCAAGCAGTAATGGCGATCATCCGGGCCAGAATCGTGCAGATGCTCTACTCGCTTCCAGAGAACCCAGCATTTTTGCTCGTTTCCCTCAGAATCATAAAGAAGTTCCACCCGATTTTCTGGATGTTCCAACCAGCTCTTTCGTTCACTCGGTAAAAAGAAGCCTGTTTCATCTACCCATACCTCTTCGCCCATGACGGGAGGGCGGATGAGTCTGTACTCGGCTTGTGGCCCCTCTGTTATCCGCTCTGCCATTTCATTGCGAATCGTCTCCTGTTGAATGGCTCGTATCGTATTCGGATAAAAGCCGCTTAGCACAGGAAGTCTTGCATCCAAAGCGCCTCCTCCAAGACGATTGTCTACGTTGACGGCGCGAATCCAATAACGCTCCCGCTCAAACATTTTGCTTTTTTCCATATCAAAAGGACCAGCGAATCGGACGGTACCACTTTCCGTAAAACCAGCGGTCTGATCAATCGTTTGCAGCTTGGCCCACGACGTTGTTCCTGTTTCTTTGCGCTTGTATTCCCATTGCACAACCGGAGTAGCACCCAGGGATTCTTCCATAGGTAGAAAAGAAAAGTAGAAAGAGAGCGGTCCTTGTAAAGGCGGCTGCTCAAATCCAAAGTAGACGGAGGGATGCAGGCATTCGGACGGCCAAAACGGCTGGAAGCTAGCCTGATGATGGCCTGTACTGACAGGGTGCTGCCAATCCAAGTCGTTCTGTATGAGAATCACTTCCGGTTGTTGCAGCGACTCTCGGTACGAGTAGGTCAGGCGCATGTCTTCCAGCCATGGGGCCATGTATACAGGATTCGGGCCATATAAGCCTTCCACCTGAAGAATTCTCACACGAATCCAATAACCTAACTGTGATTGGACGGTTGTCGGCTGCAAATCATCTGGACACGTAAAGGCAACCTCAATCTCTTCATCCGAATCGCTGCCAGCAAACAGCTTCTCACGATCCTCTCCTGACAGGAGCACTATCCATCCGCTGCCATTCCAGTATTCCCATACCACCTTGCTGATCGTGACGGGTGTCGTCGCAGGAGGGTCAAAGGAAGATTCCTTCATGATCCATTTCCATTTCGGTTCCGGTTGTGAGAGATGCGTAGCGGGATAAGGCACCGTTTTCATCCGAAAACGCAGGGCGACTGTACTACCAGGCTTCGTCAACGCCTCTTCACAGGACAAAAAAAACATGCCATACGGTGCGAGCTGCTCGCCAAATGCAAGGCAACCACTCCCGGAAACCTGCACATCATTGGAAAAAAGCATGTCGGGTGCAAGGCCGTTCGAATCGTCTGTTGGCAAAAAATCCGTCTTCATCTGGATTTGGGTCAGAGAGGTGCTCCCGCCATTTTTCATCCATTCATGAATCCTATCTGGCTTCACTCTACAACGGAGCCAACGATTTTCGATTCCTTGCACTTGGCTAGACTCCCATTTTTTCCGCTGCTTTTTTTCCAAGCGCAGTCGATTTTGATCAGCCTCGATCTTGTCGAACAAAATCCATTCGCCCTCTGACAGATACGTCCACTCGACCAGCTCTGGATTCGCCAGCTTCTCTGTCAGCAAGGATTCCAAATAGCGTTCCTGATTGGAAACCATCGTGAGTTGGATCGAAGCACGATCTCCTAAACAAAACAAGTCCTCATGTCCCAAATACCAGCAATGCTCCTGATGATTAGGCAAAGCCTTGCAGTCCAAGAGAGAGAGGGGGGCATTTGTTCCAAGCCAACTCGTTACATCTGTTAAAAAGTCTCGACTGCCATTGGAAAACAACAGATCTGTCGGGAGAGAGGGGGTAGCCAGCATAGGCTGATCTGTTTCGAAAACCACTTCATCGCCAAGGGCAGACTTCCCCGAAACTTTTGTGCCCGCCGGAATCCAAACTGGCTTTTGCACACCTGTACTCAATTCAAATGTCAAGAAGGTTTCTGCCGGTCGTGCCTGAGCCATTCCGACACCGAGCATATTGAGAAAAGCGATAAAATTTCGCTCGGGCACTTGGTTCAAACGCTCACGATTATTCATCAGCATGTCTGCGAAAAGGAGAAATAAAGCCGTACCCGCATCAGGATCTTCTGGAGTGAATCGCCACTCCGGGGTATAGAATGGCACCATTTCGCGCATTTTTCGGATGACTGCTTGCATGTCCCGCGGATCGACCAAAGGTGGTTTCACGTTACCCACCTCCCTTCCTTTTTTCTTCACGCGGCTGGGACTCTTGCGCTATCCACGTGGACCGAGACGATGGACAGGATACAACAACTGATAGCCTTTGTTTGTCGCACGTACCGTATAGCTGATCGTAACGTTCACCATTTCAGAATGAGTCTTGTCGACCTTGGCCTCCACCTGCACATCCCGCACACGCGGTTCCCAGATCATGATCGCTTCTGCGATGTCCGACTGGAGCAAAGCCAGGCTCGTTCCGTCCGTACCATCAAACATGAAGCCTTGCAATCCGCTCCCGAATTTCGGTCGCATCACACGCTCTCCCTTTGCTGTGGAAAGAATGATGCGAATGGCTTCTGCGATGTCATCCTCGTAATCGGACAAACGAATACGACCTGTAGCCTGATCCACCTGAATAGGGAACTTCCATCCTTTTTCACCGAATGGCTGCTGCATGGAATCCCCCCATGAATTAATTCAATTTGATCACCGAACCGTTGACGGCAACAATTCCGTCAGATTTGATGTTTAGGGACGCTCCTGCTTTAATCGACATGGCTCCCTGCGCCTCCAGATTCAACTGCGTGGACTTGATTGTCAGCGATGTGTCTGACTGAATGGTTACTTGCCCTTTTGCATTCAACGTGATCGTACTTGAGCCGCTCTTCACCGTAACCTCGCCCGTGCTGCCGCCTTTGATGGAGATTTGGTTGTTTCCACCGCTCTCCGTAAGCACAATGCTTTCATCCTTGTCCGACAGCTCCACCTGTTGTCCTTTTTTCGTGGCAATCGTGATCTTCCCGTCATTCGGATCATCGCCAAAAATCACTTCGTGGCCTGCACGGGTCGTGATTTTTCGGATGTTGTTTTTTTCTGCCATTTCCGGACCTTTGTTTTCCTGATTCCAGAGCATCCCGATTACAAACGGCTCGCGTACATCTCCCCAGTGAAACGCGACCAGCACCTCGTCGCCTACCTCTGGAATAAACAGGCTGCCGCGATCTTTTCCTGCAAAAAGCGTGGCGATTCGCACCCAATCCGTCTCCCGCTCATTATCAACCAGAGGCAGCTTCAGCTTCACACGAGAGAGCTTTTCCGGGTCTTCATTGTTCGTTACAATACCGACAATGACACCGTGGATTCTTGCCCGTTCTTCTTCTGTTATTTCATCCTGGTAGAACCAATGATCAAAGCTCATATCGTATTTCCCTTCACATGAAACGTCGTAACATAGCCAGATGCCACATCGATGGTATGTGTGACAGATGTGATGTAATAAGGCTGACTCAGTTTTTTCCCCATGCCCTCTAGCATGATATAGCGGCCAGCACGAATTTCTGGCAGACCAACTGCTTCACAGTTGCCATCGAGAAGGTTCATGGCGAGTTTATTCAAGCGTGCTTTGGCAACTGCTTTTATTTCCTCAGGTGAGTCCAGCTTTTTCGTAGACTCGTATTTATCAAAATAATCACCGATTGCTTTCAGCAGATCAGCGCTTGTCTTCGAATTGGTCCCGAGCTTCCCGATATCTGTGCTTGTTGCTTTTGCTTCCTGGAGCACCGTTGTTTTGTCATTGTCTACCCATCTCACCGTATAGGAGGAAGCTTGGGAAGCAATGTTGACATCAACGGAAAAGCTGCGCAAGGAAACTCCCCAGATCAAGGTGAGGACCGGCGTCATGTTGCTCAGTGGCTTACGGAAATATAAGTTCTTCCCGACGATAAAAAAGTCGTAGTTACAAATTTTTGCAAGACGATTTAAAAATTGAAAGTCAGTCTCGGAGACCGTCTTTGTAATGGTCTCGATTGTATGAACCGTATCATCCACATGTGTCGACAAGCCGTATTTCTGTCCCAGCTCTTTCACGACATCGCTGTATTTCTTTTTATTCCAGGAAGTAGACTTGTTATCGACCATAAGCAGGAACGATTTATCCATCCCTTTTACCGTAATAGTTGGCGTCTCCTCACAGGCAAACGAAACGGCTGTAATATGCCCGTAAAAGAGGCTGGATAGCTCGGTTCCATAGCCCAACTGAATCTCGATTTCGTTGCCAGGAACCAAATAATCATCTGCCCAGCGAAATTCCCACTTTGCCGTATCAAAAGCATTGATTACCGAAAACGAGAACGTATCCGCTTTGCCTTCCAAGCTGGAATTGATCGTCGCTTTGGTAATGGCGACACCTACTTGGCTGATCAGTTTTTTCCCTCCAACGAGTATTTCCAAGGCTGGGGAATGAAAGTTGTTGTACGTTTGGCGCAGGTCATCGAAGGTATGGCGGTCTGTCGTCAATTTCAATTCGCTCATGCTCTCGTCACCTCACAAGTGGCACATGCAGGGTACTAGCCGGTTTTAGCAGTCTGGGATTGTCGATCTGATTGGCGTTCGCAATGTTTCGCCATTTCGACGCATCACTGTACGAGCGATACGCCATCAAATACAACTGGTCTCCTTGATTGACTGTTTGTTGTGCGACCTTTTCTCTTGCAGCCCCGATATCGTCCGTAGACTTTTTCACGCTCGTGCCTTTAAAGGTGACGCCTAACGTAGCTCTTACCGGTGTCCCTTGGTCGAGAAACATCGTAAACCGCTGCGAAACCTTCTCGACAACACCGGTGAATTGAAAGCTGTCCCAGACGAATTTGCAAAGGGGTGGCGTACTGATTTTCTTTTCTACGGCCATCAATCCCAGCACCTGATTCGTGAAGGCACGCACATCCACTCCAGCCTCGTATGTATCAAAAAACAAGTCGACCGATAATGTCTCGATATCACCGCTCGTGAACATTCCGACTGGTACCGATTGCCCCAATATCTTTTGCCAAGAGTAGTTATTGGAAGCATCTACCTTGTATTCCGAAGGGTTAAAGAGAACGGAAATACTCTCCTTGAAGTCTCCTTGCCCGTTGCGATCCACTAAAATCTTGGCCTTTTTCTCCTGACCCATCATTGGCTTTTGCCTCTCTTTACCGAAGAAATAGTCGTCTGTGAATGCGGCGATTCCTGCTTATAGACCTCGTCGCTGCCGCTCTTGAGTAAGGCGCTTGTCCAGCTCCTTCATCATTTTATCCATCAATCGATCTACCTCTTGTGGAGATAACGACGTCTGATTGCCAGCCCTCTCTTGCACGTGTAGATCGACTTGTCGTTGGAGTGGAAGTGTTGTCGTCTGCTGCAGGGCGGTTTCTTGAGACTGGTTGCTTTTTCGCAGATAATCCATAGATGGCGGTGACTGAACCGTAGCAGCAGGGCTTTCGTGACTGTCCACTGTGCGTAACGCTTGTCGATGAATATGGGTTGTGTTTTCAGACAGGGAGCGCTGCTCGGATTCCCCAGGCGCTCTTTGAGCTTGTTGCTTTCGTTGCAGGAGTGGAGGCTGCATTGTCATGGCAACCATTGACTTTGGAACAAGTGTTAGGGATGTGTTTTTTTCCGCCTGTTTCACTTTTCCCGTGGCCATTGGTGTTGACCCCAGATTGAATAGCCTTGGTCTTTGCAGGGGGGTGAGTCGAGCGTCTTGAATCTCGACCTCCTGTGCCTCATTACGAGTTAGCTGTTTAATCGTCTGTGCCTTCGAATTGACTGTCAGAATCTGCTCATGGTTGCTTTGTTGAAAACGGCTGCGGCTACTACGCTGTCGTGAATGCAATCTATCCAAGACAAAATCAATGGATTTTTCTCTCGCAAATGAACCAGATTTGATTGGACGGTGGTGAGAAAATGGCTCCAAGCTGTTGACTCGACCTTTTTGTGGTAGTCGCTCTGCTGCACGTTTGCTTCTGTTCTCGTGAACGGAACTGTCGAGCATCCCTATGCTTTGACCATGCACATGGCTAGCGAGTGGTCCCCATCGTTTCTGAACAACCATTTGTGTATCGTGTCGGTTCAGAACAGCCGAGAGTGAGTGATGGTTATTTGGGACATATGCTGCCGTCCGAAAATCAGTCTGGATAGCCTTTCTGATTTGCTCCATGACTTGAAGATAAGCGTGAGCACGTAGGGCAACTGAGCTTGTCCAAAAGCTGGTGGTCTGCTGCAAGAAGCGGGAGCGGCTTTCACGGGATTGACGGCTTTCTCGTAATGAATTGCTATCGCCCATGCGAGACCTTGACTGATCATTCGATTGCTTTTCACTGCTCGGGGGAGCTTTCCCACTTGTGCTTGTTGCGCCTATCTTTGCAAACTCGCTCATCGCTGCGAGCTTCGCGCTTTTTTGTAAGAGGATCGTGAGTCCTAGTTCCGCACTCCATCCAGCAGCTATCCGTCGCATTGATTTTCTATCAGAGGCGTTCTCTGTGATAGACAACGGCTTCACAGACGTGTCGTACAATCGCTGATGATCGGCTTCTCCAAGTCCAATCCACTCTGTGGCACGACGTATTGCAGAATCAAAGCGGTTCTGCCTGAGGAATACGGCTTCCCGCTCATGGCGATGAGTATGAACGAATGCTCGACTTGTACTCTGTTCATTTTTTAGGAAGACGGTGTTCCGTATTGGACGATGCTCATGCTCGTGTACCATCGAGATCGTCGCTATTCGTTCGAGCAGGCTGAACTTTTCTTGATTCTTGGAGAAAGAGAAAGCAAAATCTGTCTGCTTGTCCTTCCCACCCTGAAGCAATAGTAGCTGACGTACCAACTCGTATGACATCTGTATAAGGTGCATATTTTGCAGAAAATGAATGGTTGGCTGGGAAAATGGTTGAGAGATGCCTTGGGATGCGCTCTCTTTGGTCAGAACATTCCGCAGGTGCATCAACCATCTACTAGGCGTATTTAATGCCGCAGGATACGGAGATTGGTTCTCCGGCTCATTCAGAAGGTTCCTTGCATGAGTGCTAATAGCCAGGAGCTCCCTTGCTCTGAGCTGTTGAAGATGCACCCACGCCATCACAGACTTCTCGTTCGTCTCTTGACGGGTAGAGCTTGCGATACGATTTTGTAGCGTCTGCCAGTGTTGGCGATTCGTATGGAAGACAGGCACGAAGCGATTCCATACAAACCGTGCAGTACTAGCTATACCGGCTGGCTCACGCTCGATTTCGTTATGAGTTTCAAGATATTCGTTGATCCAAGGCTGGTTCAACCATCCTCGTTTTTCAAAGAAAACAGGAGCATTGGCTGACTGGAAGCTCTGTATCCAATAAGCAGCGATCGACTTCCTGACAACTGACTGCGAGAGAAGCGGAACTATTCGGGAGATGGGGTGTAAAACGTGTAACGCCAAACCCGTCCACCACTCATGCTGTAGCATGTCAGACTGCTGATACGAAGCACGCGAGGCAACCGGGATCATGCTCCTTTTGCCCGGATGAGTTTGCCCATGGCTTGATCTCAAGCGAATGGACTGCTCCCACTGCTCCCTGACAATCTCGTTCAACCTAGCTTCCTGTAATGTCAACTGATTCCTTGTTGCGATGGATTCGGAAGAAAGCAGTTGCAAAGGGTGAAATGTAATGCTACCCAGTTGCTCCTGCTCTACCCGAGATGCAAGCACAGTTGCTTGTCGCTCTCGACTTATGACAAGCTGACGCAACCAATACACCAAAGTGCTCGACTGTTCTTCCCGCCCGCTCTCTATCTGCTTCAACCTCTGTCGAGAACCAAGCACTGCTAGCCCACGTTCTCTTTCTGCCGTCGAAAACTGTTGAGCTAAATGAACCAGTTGTTTGTTCCTATTGGCATCCGCTCGATGAAGCATACCAGGCAATACGGACGAGAACATCTTCGAAGCCTCAATGCTTTGAAGTATCTTCCGTTCCAATGAGCTAGAAGAGACTTCAGACAGCGTTTCTAGCATCCACTCGCTTTTCGCTTGCGGATGTTGACGGCTACTCGCGAAAACAATTGGCTGTAAAACACGTGGCCGTAGATTCGTGGTCATCGTCCTAGGCAGCCAAGTTGCTCGACTTTCCCGCCAGTACAGACTCAAATTTCCCCACCAACGCCCCCAAAGCTCAGTCTGATGGGAAGCTACAGACCAACGTGTACTTTCATGAATGATTTGGCTTTCGATTTGTCTTACGAATTCTCTGCCGTCCATTCCGACTTTCTCTGTCCATACCGAGCGATCCAAAGGTAAGCTTGTAGCCCGTCCTTCTGCTCTTTTTAGCAAAACAGGAAAAGACCACGTCCCAACCTTTGATTCCATCCCTCTACCGATCAACTGCAAAAAATCGCGAACCCCAAACCGTTCGAATCGGCTAGCTGCAAAACCCGTCGCTCCGACACGTGAAATCGAGATCGCAGCTACTCTTGTCGCTGATTCGAGCCGTATCCGCTCACGTGCTTTTTGCATGGTCTTGAGTCCACCAGGCTCACCAATTCGCGCCGTGTGTACCAAAAATCCCGGCGAACCATAGGAAGTCCCAAGCGTCCAAAATCTTTCACGTACGGCTTCCTTGTTGTCTGAAACTAGTGCTTTCAAAAGAGGCGAAGCAAAATCGACCGTGCTTATCTGCTCGCTGAACCGTCCCAGTGGTTGTGATTTTTCAAGTAAGCTTGCTCGCTGAACCGAAGACTGAACATAACTGGACGAGCGATATCTATCTCTTCCATTCGAGACAACGGTGATCCGAGGCAGGTAGACCTTCTCGATTAATTTGGATGACTCCCACTTCCGCAAAAGCTCATGCATCAAAGTAGCTGGTCGTACTTTTCGTCCTGGTCCCGATGCTTGGATGATCACCGCACGCTCTTTTGTCCCTGGGACGCCAGCCTGTCCGTTCGGCAGCATTTCTCGATTCAATCCGAGGTAGGAGTCCACTTGTACCTGCATGTGTACATGAATAAAGGCTTGATGAAAGTGGTTTTCCTGCCCTCCGATACTCGGCGAAAAATCACGATGGATCAAAGCAAGGTAGGCGGGATCTCGACCTTCCTCGTGCCGATACTTCTGCATGATGCTTTGTGCAAAGCCTTGGCTGGACGCCCTTGGCAGCAGTGATGGACGACGCGAAGGTAGGAGCGCCTTGATCGTTATCATCGTTTCTTTTGCTCCTTGCAGACGGGATAAGGCTTAAAAATACGCTTTTAAGCCGTGGTGCACGATTTCCAATGTCTCAATGGCCACTTCTCCATGCGTGGCCCGGAACTCCGGTCCAACCCACTTAACCGGATACGCCCCTTCAAATGCCCAAGCCCCCACGTCATTTCCGTTTGGGTCCATAAGAATGATCGCCCCCTGCTTGCGCTTGCGCTTTTCTGGCGGGCCAAAGTGGAAGTCCTCATACCATCGCCACAGCTCGTTTGATCTCACAAATCCTCGTTTGAAGACCAGGTTGGGAAACTTGCTGCGTTTCGGCAGCTTGTGGACGAAATGATTCACGCCGCCCTCCTGGTACTCCTCCAGCTCTGTTTCGACGGCCAAACCGGACACTTCACTAAATCCAGCGACCCAGATGCCATCCATCTCCAATCCAAACGGAAGAAAGTCCACACGAAATCGGAGGTTGGTGTAATACGGATTCTCATTGGCGAACACCTGAATCACCTCCGCTTAAACACATCAAAAACATTTTCGGGTTCGTCATTTTGCTTGCGATTGATCGCGGATATCTCCTCGCACCAGCGGCGCCGTTCCTTGTGTTCCATCGACATGATCTCGTCGTGAGGCCAGTGAAAATAGTAGGCGATGAAGGCGGCTTCTTCATAGATCTTGTCGACGGGGTATCCACTCATACTCCCTCCAGCGCCCCTGAAAAAGCCATGTCTACCTGAAATTCATGCTCGCATTTCGGGCAAGATGTCTTGAACATCGAGCTGTCCAATTCATTGATCTGTCGGTACAAGTTTTGCAGATACGCGAGATCCGCCGTAAATAGCCGTTCTACCACTCTTGTGTCAATTCCCCGTACATCTCCCAGCTTCGTAATCACTCTCGTCAGCAAAATAATCGTCAAGTAGCCGGGATTTTGCTGGACACGCGGATCACGCATCGGCAAAATTTCGTCGGCAGCCGTCGCCAAGCGCATGACGCCCCGCTTGTGCAGGTTTCCTTCTTCATCCACATAGCCGCGCGGGAGCTCAAATTCGTATTCCGTTTTAAATGCCATGGTGTCATCCTCCTCATCACCCTAGGCCAGCAAGAGTGACAAAGAAAAGCCTTTTCCTTGCCACTCTTTGGCGTCGGGATCTTCTATTATTTCGTACGTGTCATTCCTTCGTGGGCAATTTCCAACTGTTCAATCGCTACCTCTGAGGACGTACCGTTAAAATCAGGAGCCGTGTATTTGGTCGGCCATGCTTCAATGACCTTCCATGTAGCGACATCATCCCCGGCCTCATTGATAGCAATGATCGTTACCGTTTTTCGTGCGACCTTGCCCTGGATGGTGTCCTGCATCCAGTTGTACAAATCCATCGAATCCGTCACGCCCCATTTCAGCGTGATATTTCCGTACTTCGCCAAGCCCGGGAGCTTGCGCGGTGTAATCACTTCATTGCCTTCGCGATACTCGACTACGTCCACAGACGCATCAAAGCCCGATACCTCACTGAAGCCTGCCTGCTGAATGCCGTCCATCTCTACCCGATACCGAAACTTGCGGTATGGATCCTTGCGATCTGCCATACTGTACCCCTTTCTTCACACTGTTTTTCCTCGTGAATTATTACTGATCAGATGTTTTTTGCGTAATACGGAAGATGACGAACTCTGCTGGTTTGACAGGTGCTACACCAATCACGCAGATCAATCTGCCATTGTCGATATCATCCTGCGTCATCGTGCTTCTTCCGATTTGGATGTAAAAGGCTTCCTGCGGGCTTGAGCCCATCAATGCGCCATCTCGCCAGACACGCGTCAGGAAAGAATCGATCGTGCGTTGGACGCGGGCCCACAGCCTCTCGTCATTTGGTTCAAATACCACCCAGTTTGTCCCGTTTTTGATCGATTCTTCGAGGAAAATGAACAGACGGCGCACGTTTATGTACTTCCATAGCCCATTGGATGACATCGTCCGTGCACCCCAGACGCGAATTCCTTGACCTGTAAATGCGCGAATCAGGTTGACTCCCTTCGGATTCAAAATATCCTGCTCGCCCGTATTGTACTGGCAATCCAGTCCTGTGCAGCCGCGCACGACCTCGTTTGCCGGGGCCTTGTGGACGCCGCGGGTATTGTCCGAGCGCGCATAAATACCAGCCATGGAGCCTGATGGCGGAATGTAGATGTTACGCTTGTCCAGCGGATCGAACACTTGGAGCCAAGGATTGTAGATGGCTGCGTATTGCGTATCGAAAATATTGCGATGCGTCAACACATCGCTTACTTTTTTCTTGTCGCGTGGGATATCGAGGATGGCGAAGCGGCTTTTCAAGTTTTCACAATGAGCCACAAGCGCGAGCTGCACATTCGGGTCTGTCACGCCAGGAATGGCCATAATGCTCACTTCGTCATTATCGATGAAGGCTTGGATTCCGGTACGTTTGCCGGGTCCATGATCCTCCCCCATGTATTCGCCCGCTGACAGATTGGCGACAGAACCGTCACTGCCCCCTGCCAAAGAGATTTGATACAGACCGAATTCCGTCTTTCCGCCCTCGGATTGGGTTTCTTCCGCCATCCCTGAAATGACGGTAAAAGGCGGTATGACTTCCGGGCTCGCTGGGGCAGCTCCCGCTTCGACCTCTACGATATTGCTCTTGGACAACAGCTTGCTGACATGATTGGCAGCAGAAACATTGAGCGAGCATTTGTCGAACTCTTCTGCCTCATCGTTGTAGAAAACTTGCACCGTGAATTCGCATGTGGACAAAATTTTGACCGGCAGCAGATTGTTATCGATGACGTCTCCTGTAAGCACAACTGACAGCTCGATCACATTGTCTTGGGATGAAACCACTTCACTGTACTGTTTGGTTTCACCGTCATAGAAAGAAACGACATCACCTGGTTGAAAGCCTGCACTGTTTTTCACACGGTACTTAGGAGCTTCGCCTAGTTGCTCGTAAATCTGCGTTTTTGCCTTGCTCGACGGAATCAAATGAACGCGAATCTGATTTCCCCATGCCCCCGGATTTTTGGCAGTAATCCGAAGGACAGCCCCTTCGCTGTTGCCTTCATTGGAAGCCGGCTTCGCATCTGCTGGCGCTACCCGCATCACATAGCAACGAGAGCCTCCATTCAGAAAGAAGTGATCCACCGCATAGGCGAGATAGCGGTATTCGCCAAACGCATTCTCAGACAAATAGGAACCGAACAATTTGCGGAAATCATTAACACCTGTAATCAGCTCAGGCAATCCCGCAACGGGTCCTTTTTGCGCCAACCCGATAAAGCCGGCCGTGCTCGTACTCGCTCCCTCCATGGGAACGGGGCCACTATCAAATTCCTCGACATACACCCCTGGTGATAAGTACTCTGGCATCGTAACCTGATTGGAGAGTTCCGCATGTATCAGCAGCAGAAACCTGCAATCAGTCCCTCCCTCCGAATAATTTCATCACTTGCTTTACCACTTATAAAAATGCCGTTTTGATACGTGAGTCTTGCTCTATAATCAGGCAGCAGGATGTCATGGACCAAAGCCAAACAACTGCCGGATCACCCTATTTGGGTCTGTTCAATTGGATGATACCTATGGATTGGGTCGTACCGGCTTGAATGGAAAGCTCGGCAAAACCAGCGGCTTCTTCCCGCCGCACTTCAATTTTTATACCAGCATGAGTTTTTTCCAGAAACAATGGAAGGGCAACTACGAATTCCCCTCTGTCGTCACAATACGTTTCGAGCAGTGGGAGTAAGACAGTGCCTCTTGGGTAGGCAAAAGAAAGAGGTTCGGTCAAGGGATAAACCCGACCTTTTGGGGGACTTGCAAAACGAATGATCGTCCCTTTACATGTGGGTGTTTCGAGAAGAAAAGCGTCAGCCAAATCGACTTGACCCTTTTTACTGGCTACGATTAGCTCCGTAGCCTCTTTGTCTGCGTCCTCGGCCAATCTCACCGGGGCATCTCGCTCATAAGAGATGACAGCTTGCACATAGGCACCGCCAACTGGGGAACCATCCTCCACACAAGCTCTCCCTCGAATAAGGGAGTCTCCTGCCCGAAATGGATAGGCTGGACTCGGATGCAAGTAGATGACTGACTCCGTGTAAGATGTGCGCCCAGTGATCACGGAAAAGGACACGGAGCGATCGATATACTCCCGGCTGCTTATGGTGAGCGTGTAAATCCCATCAGGCAAGTCAGAAAAGATATACCATCCGTCCCCTTTGCATACGGGGACTTGTGGATGATTTGCCAAGCGAACAGACAAGCTCGATCGAAAAGGGGCTCCTCTTGTATACATGTCCACCAGACGGACGGCATACGAGAAGACGGAACGAATACGCACCCGGAAATGCTGATCCATTAACCATGACCTTCCCCTCGTATGCGAATATCTCGTTCCAGTACACGCTTCGTTGAACGAACTCGGGTTGAATCGATGTGAACCGGCCCTACCGAGTAGCCGATGGATAGCTTGTACGGAACATGTGGAAAGAGTTGGATGAGTTTATCAACGGGAGGCTGCTCCACGACGACACGAAGCTCTGTATCCATGTTGGCAAGGGAGCCTTGAAGCTGATCGCCACGCAAAATGGCGTTGTCGTAGAGAACCTGCATGGCACGCCCGAGGATGCGATGCTCGTCCAGCATGCGGGTATGCTGTTCTGCTGGGGAATGGGCGGTCAATATGTAGGATAGATTGACCGTCATTGGGGGATATCGCAGCTGATCAGTACCTTCACTGATCATCATGTGCTGCCTCTCCTGACTTTCCCGGATTTCGTATAAAAACAAGGCTAACGCTAAATCTCCTGACTGAGCAGGCGAGCTTAGACCAATCAACTCCGGTTGGCTAATCGGCTCCGGCGTCATCTCTTTTCGCAAAAGAGCGAGCAGCGACTCCCCTACTTCAGCAATGGCGGTGTACTGGCTGATCCCCGTTCACCTCGACATTATTTGACAGAATATCCCTATCATAACATTGAAATTAATGGTTTTACATGAATTTTTATCTATTTTTGTAAAATTATATATTCCCCTCGATACGCACTACCCGTTGGCATACTCCCCCAAATCCTCTTTCAATAGCAGCTTACCCGTCTTTTTTAACTCCTGCTTTGCAGCCGCAATCAAATGACTCATGGAAACAGGCGTGCCTTCCGATGCAGCCAAGAAAGAGGCAGCGAGAACCACATTTTTGATCCCGCCCCCAGCAATGTGCAGCTTCGACGCGAGAAACTCAAAATCGATGTCAGCAGCTCGCGGCGTATCGGCCGGGAATATGCTGCGCCATATTTCTTCGCGATAGAACGGTTCGGGAAAAGGAAACTTCACCACGTAGTTGATTCTGCGCATGAAGGCCTCGTCAAAATTTTGCAGGAGATTCGTCGCCAAAATGGAGACCCCCTCGTACTCCTCCATCTTTTGCAGCAAGTAGGCCGTTTCCACATTCGCGTATTTGTCATGCGAATCTTTCACTTCTGAGCGCTTGCCAAAGAGGGCATCGGCTTCATCGAAGAAGAGGATGGCATTGCCGATTCTCGCTTCCGAGAAGATGTGGTGGAGGTTTTTTTCCGTCTCCCCAATGTACTTGCTAATCACTTGCGACAGGTCTATTTTAAAAAGCTCCAGACCCAGTTCGTTCGCCACGACTTCCGCCGACATCGTCTTGCCCGTACCCGGAGGACCTGCAAACAACATGCTGACGCCCTTGCCATAAGAGAGCTTTCGTCCAAAGCCCCACTCTCCCAAAACGACATTTCGATAGGTCACCTGATTGCAGGCGTTCCGCAACAAAGTCAGTTGCTCCTCTGGCAAAATCAGATCTTCCCAGTTGTATTTGGGTCTCAGACGCGTGGCATGCTTTTCTAGCGCATGTCTCATTTGCAGGAAGCAAGCTTCGTGGAGATGCGTTTTCGTAATGATCCTGTCTTTCGTCTGCATCGCCATCTCATTTGCTCTGTGAAGCGCCTGGTTGATTTGCCCGGCATTCAGCTTGAATTTTCCAGCCAAAACACCTACGTCAATCTCTTGAGAAAAGCTCATGCCTGCACTGCCCGTCTCCCATAATCGCCTCCTTTCCGTTTCATCTGGATTAGCCACCTCCATTTCCAGCCAAATCCGCTGCCCTAGAGCATTTTCCGGCTTCCATTGACTTTTCGCCACGATGGCAATCGGGCCTAAAAAGCTTTCGAGTTCATCCATCACCAGTTGCTTGCGCCCAGCAGTTTGTACCTCTTCTGTCAGAAAAACCTCGAACTGGTGCAAGCACAGCACACCCCGTCGTAGCTGCACCTCCCGCAAGACCTGCTGTAATCTTCGTGAAAAAGCTTCCTCCCGGATCAAGCGCTCTGCATCGACGAACAGCACTGGTCGCCTGACGCGATGAAACAGATGCTTGACTCGATGCCTTTTGCCAACGCCAGTTGGACCATGCAAATGCAGGAGAAGCTGCTCTGAATCTGCTCCTGCCGTTTCCCACAATGTTTCAAAACGCTCCTGCAAATGAATCGCGTTCTCTCCTACCAACGGTTCCAGCTCTTGATCTGGCAAGCTCCAGGATAGCCACGGCGGCAGACTGGCATCACCTCCATTTCTTGTCGTCAAAAAGTGCAGCATACGTTCATCCAGCTTTAACGGCCGAGAGAGCCAAGATCCGCTGCCCCCCATGTCCCCCTCGGTAAAAAGCAGTAGTCGGCCCAGCTTGCTTTTTTGCGCAAACGCTGTCCAGGCCTCTATTCTCTCGGTGGCTGTCCGGCAAAATAGCTGCATCGCCAATTCGGGAGTAGGTGACTTGCACGTAATATCATCGAGGAGGTAGCCAAACAGTTTTTCGTACTTCCGATCCAGTTCGACTGCCAGGCAAAGAAATAAACATCCCAACTCGAAGCGGTTGAGTGAAAAAGCGTCTGCTACTGCCAGAATCGGTATGCTGCCCGCTTCTTGCATGTGCAGGGCATCCAATCGTTCCTCGCATGCTGCCACCCGCTCTGTGAAAGCCTCCCATAGCTGCGTTGCTGGCGGGGCTGCCTCAAGCAATTGCACGACTTCTTCCTCTGTGACAATCACCCCCCTCATTTGATCAAGCGGATAATCATCCCCCTGCTGTGCTCGTACAGCCAGCAAGCGCATCAGATGAATATCCAGCCATTGAAGCATCTCTTCGTAATAGTTCCACTGGTTGTGATTCGGTTCGGGACTCGTCATTTCGCTTTTTCACCGCTCCTACGATATTTTCAACTCGCCAGACCAATCTCGTTCGGCCCCTTTTTGGGCGTATTCGTCACATAGGTAGAAATACTGTCGCGCCGCCTGATCCCAGCGGTTTTGCTTGATGACGGACAGAAAAGCGGAGCGCGCATCGTGAAACCTCCCATTTTGATACATCGCAATCGCCTGCTCAAACAATTCCTTCGTCTCATCCTTGTGCGCACGAATCTGGTCAGCATCCCCCTCGTATACGTCGTACAAATGCATCGGCTGAGCCTCTCCCTCGATGTGTACCCAGCCTAAATCACGATATCGGTACGGCGTGCTCTCTCCCATCTCGGCAAACAGCGAATCGGACATCAGGATGCAGGCCCCGAGCGTTTCCGCCATCTTTTCCATTTTCTCCACCACGCGGACGTGATCCGATATGATCGCAGCCTCCAGACGCGTCGCCTCACCTATAATTCCGAGCATGAGCGGACCGTGATGCAGAGCAACCCGCAATTCAATCGGATCGTACCCTTTTTCCGCCCGTTGCTCGTTATAGTCCGCTAACGTACGGCGCATTTGTACGGCCGCATCCAGCGCGTCTTTCGCCTCTTTTGGATAAACAGCAAGCACGCCGGGATCGAGATATTCGGTAATCATCCCTTGATTTTCGTTCACAATCGGAGCAAACCGCTTGAGAAACGCATTGATGACGCGGAAGGTCGTCTCTGGTCGCAGACGATGAGAGATGGCTTGAAACGATTGAAGACTCATGCGCATGACGGCCATTTCCCGCTCCACCTGATCACCCAGCTCCACGTCGAGTATGCTTTCCTTCCCAAGAAAATGGATAAACTGCTGCGGTACAAAGCGATTGTTCGCCTCGCTCATCCTCGTAATATTCGAGATGTACTGACGAATGCGCTTTGCCATTTGGTTGAAGCTTTCTGCCAGCTTTTGAATTTCATCCATGGAGCGAACCCTGGCCACCACACTGTAGTCGCCTTTTCCCATATCAGAGACGTTCGTTTGCAGATTGCGGATGTTTCGGTATGTCAGCCACGAGAAAAGGAAGAATAGACTCGCACAAATTGACCAGACCAGCGCAGCTCCACGGCCGAGCTCACGGGACATTTCGTTGTGCTGTATGCGGACCCCGTTCATTTCTCTGCCCAGCTCCAACACACCCGATAGCTTGCCTGCGGAGTTGTAGATCGGGGCCATCGCGTACATCCAGTAGCCTGTCCGATCCTGGGCTTTACCCGAGACGATCTCCCGTTTCATGACCACACTGCGGAACTCGTCATCAATGGACACATTTTCAAACACTTCTGCGCTGTCATTGTCATCCATCATGAGAAACAATTCGCCATCTTTGTATTTATAAATCGTTTTGTACAGCCCCCTGTTCACATTCACATCATCTGGGACCTCCAGTTTTTTCAGGTTGGCCTGTACGGCTTGATAGTCCGCATTCATGTAATCAATCGCTCCATTGATTCCATCCAGCTTGTCCCCTTCGATCAGCGTAGAAATAACATAGGCTTGGAGACGAAGATCGGTTTGATTCTCCTGCTCCATAAACGAGAAGGTCAGCTTCGTTCCCTCCAGTTGAAGGAATACAGGGACAACAATAAGTGGGGCTATCACAATCGTTTGCTTGATAATCAACGGAATCCGGAAGAGGCGAAACAGCAGAAACTGAATGACACAGAACAGGAGAATTTCCACACCCAATCCTGCCCACCAGGTCCATTCCTTCAAGCGGTCTTTTTCGGATACAGACGGGGACGTGAGCTTGGTCATTACATTTCCCTGTTGATCCAGGAAGGCGAGTTGACTATCTGTGGCGACTACGATCTCATATTGGGGAGTTACAGCAAACGCCGTTAAGGCACTGCTATCGCTCGACTTGATCTCCTCGAATGTTTTGGAAGGCACCATCAAGGCGATTTCATCTGGGTGTGCGGGATCGAAGCGTTCAATGACATTTTGATCAGAATTGTAGAAAAGAAGACGACCTGCTGGCCCCACTTTGACATGATCGGGGACGGTACGATTCTTTTCCGAGCGTTCGGAGTGAATGTAGAGCGGACCTTTTACTTGTGCTTCCCTGCTTCCTTGGGGAACATCGACCTGGAAAAACTCTCCACGCTTGGTAGTGACATAGGTATGCCGTGGGTCTACTCCTGTGATTTCATTGACGTATACTTCATTAGGCAATTGGATTTGATAGAGTTGTGTGGGGGATGAATCAGAGGGTGCAAATTGATAGGCAATTACTTCAGGATGTTGATAAACATAAAAATAAAGGCGATCTTTCTCGACTTGCAGGGAGCGTACCTTGCCAATTCGCTTGTACGAGCTGTTCGCTCCGTATGCATCTTCATACACGACTTGTACAATTTCTCCATCTGGCGCCATTCGCACGATTCTCTCGGATACGGTCCGCAAGCCAAAGCTATCCAGCTTTGTAATCAACACGTATGCATATCCTTCTTCGTCGATGGCTACCTCTGTGAAATTTTCCAAGCCCTCTTCTGGATTTTGCTCCAGTACTTGCTGATACCTTAGCGTCCGATCGGGGTACAGGCTAGTCAGCTTTTGGTGTCCATCCGTTATGAGGACGACATCCTTTTCACGATTGACCGCGATGCTGTCGATCCCTTGAAACGGTTCGTCCTGCTTCCCGCTCCTATCCATGTTCCAAGCGAGCAGCAAGCCGATCCCAACAAATACAATCAGCAGTCCGGTCAACCAGGAAACCTTCTTGTTATTTCCCATCGTTTGCGGTTCTCCCATCTCTCGAAAACGTATTTTCGAAAATGATACCAAGCAACATTATACTAAAAATTACAAATTTCGCTATACATCTTCTCTATTTGACATTTATACTACTATACAGATTGATTTTCAATATCTTACCAGATGACTTATGAAAAGGAGTTGGCTTCATGGGACAACTCGTCTGCGGAGGAGCCATGCTACAGTGCAGCTTCGGTGCTGCTCCCAGCTCACTCATGGTGCTCCCGGTGAATCGCGTCACAACCAGTATGCCGATCGCAAACATTATGGACAATAAACCAATGGTAAACGTCCTTCCATTCGGGATGTGCAATACGATGTCCAACCCTCAGGTCGCAGCAGCCACAGCGGCGAAGCTGGGCGTTTTCACTCCGGTCCCCTGTGTTCCTGTCACCGCCGCCCCTTGGGTTCCTGGCTCCCCTACTGTTCTCGTGGCCAACATGCCCGCCCTCAATCAAACCTCCAAGCTCATGTGTAGCTGGGGTGGCGTCATTCAGATCACGAACCCCGGACAAGCGACGATTCAGGTTCCCTGACAGATAGGGAGGAAACATATGGACAAACAACTCCAAAAGCTAACGGAACAAACCATTGTAGAACCACTCACCAATCCGCTCAAAAAATGGGTGCAGGATTGGATCAAAAAAGGAGCCGCCCTCCCCAAGCAAGCCCTCGATTGGATCAAGAACGGCATTGCCGGACTGTTCACCAAAAAAGAAACTTCACTCAACGATTACGTGCATATCGGCCGTTTTTACATCGCCAAACGCTTTCTCATTTTGACAGGACTACTGCTCCTTGTCCTGGCCTACTTCCTGTTCATCAATCCTCCCGATGCGCTTAACCGCTTTTTGCAACGTCCTATCGTCATTCATCTAAAAACTCCCAATCAACAAATTTCCGACACGGGTCTGGCGATCATCTACAACCCGGAAGGCACGATGATCTATTCTGGCCAGCTCGTGGATGGTCTCTATGACGGAAAAGGCGAGCTCTATGACGACAAAGGGAAGCTCATTTACAATGGCGAGTTCAAAAGTGGCACTCCGCAAGGCTTAGGCAAAGGATACCGGAAAGGCGTTCTCGTCTATCAAGGCGGATTTGAAAATGGCGTTTACACTGGTCAGGGGGCGTTGTACAACGACAACCAGCAAATCGTTTTTCAGGGAGAATTCAAAAATGGGAAGCTGGATGGAGCCGGTCAGGAATTGTACACAAACGGCGCAAGCAAATACGAGGGGGCCTTTAAAAACGGCGTGTACAACGGAGCTGGCCGACTTTTTACAAAGGATGGAAAGCTGCTTTATGACGGACTGTTTGACAATGGCTTCTACGGCGGCGAAGGTACTGATTACTACGAAAACGGGCTCGTGCAATATAAAGGGCAATTTTTGGACGGCAGATACAACGGGGCCGGGAGTCTTTTTGATCGGGATGGCAAGCTCGTGTATGAAGGTCATTTTCGAAATGGGCACTTCAATGGAGCCGGAACCAAATTCTCCACCAGTGGCAGCATCGTCTATCAAGGTGATTTTTTGCTGGGCGTGTATCACGGGCAGGGCGAGCTGAGAGATGCAAGTGGCGTAACGCTGTATAAAGGCGGTTTTGCAGAAGGGCATTATCACGGAACGGGAGAGCTTCGTTCTGCCGAAGACGCTCTGTTGTATCAAGGGCAATTTCGGGCAGGTGCCTACGACGGCATCGGGGTACTCTACGACAAGGAAGGCTTGCCGCTGTACAAGGGGTACTTCCGTGAAGGTCGTATTTATTTGCCAGGATTCATTGGCATCTCCAGAAGCAAGCTGGAAGAGATTATGGGCAAACCCGACGATGACACGCCGAAGGAAGTCGAAGTTGCTGTCCCTCCTCCTGCCGATCAAAAAGCACCCGAAGTTCCACCAGCGAAGGATACCACCTTATCGCCGCAAAAACTTGGGTATCGTGAAATGAACATGGCTTTTACACTTGAACCAGCGCCAGGACACCCTAGCAAGCAGATTGTCACTGCCGTCCACGTCTATCACCCACAGATCATCTCGATCGTCAAAGAAGATCGGAACGAGCTCGACAGCAAATCTGCCATTTTGCCCAAGACGTCGACCACGTACACGAATCGTACCGGAGCAATCATGAGCGATTTGGTCGACCCGTATCTGTATCTCTATTTCTATCAAGCACAGCAAAAGGAACCCGTTCAATTGGACGTGACAAAAGCAGAGGGGGTGTAAAAATGCGACGCTATGAATCTAGCAAGCCGTCTATGGATGCGACTCACGAAAAACCGAAAGCACCTGTTTCCAAGCCCATGCTCCAACCGAGCCAGGTCCAAAGAAAGGCGAGTCACTCTTCCCACATCCTTTCTCTGCAAAAGACTCTTGGTAATCAGGCGGTGCAGCGCATGTTATCAAGGACTCCCTTGCAAAAATCGGAGAATCTCTCTTCCGACAGCGGTCGCTCACTCCCCGATTCCGTCCAAGCAAAAATGGAGCAGGCATTCCACACTGATTTTTCAGAGGTACAGATTCATCCAGAATCGTCTGTCGCCTCCCAAATCGGAGCTGTTGCCTTCGCCCAAGGGAATGACATTCACTTCGCTCCCGGCACCTATCAGCCGGAAACGCAAAGCGGTCAGCAGCTACTCGGTCACGAGCTGACACATGTGGTCCAGCAACGACAAGGGCGGGTAAAGGCGAACGTTCTGGATGCTAGCCTGCCCATCAATGACGATCCCTCTCTCGAAGCTGAAGCTGATCGCTATGGGTCACTGGCAGCCACAGGTACCATGACAGATGGCACAGGTACGGATGCTACTCGTTCTGTATCATCCCCGATTATCCAAGGCACTTGGGACGAAGCCTTGTTAGATGCACGCAGAATGTGGAAGAAACATGTGGCGAAAACCAATGATTTGCATGAAGGAACAATCAATGAACTTTTTGACCAGACAAACTACTTGTCTTACTTTGACAAAGTGCGGTACAGCTACAGTCTGCACTCCAAAATTTCCGACATTTTCTCGGTTACAGGCGGGAACTATACAGAGTTGGAAGAAGCACAGCGTCTTTTCGGAAAGGAGATCACGCCCTATTTCGGTCAATATAAGGATAACGATCCTGACATCGATTACACCTATTTGGAGAAGCAGGACAGCGATGACGACGCGGGAGTCCACATGATGGACGAGGATAATTCCAGCAATTTATACAAGAATAAACGCGTTGCTACGGAGATCAAGACGATCAGCTCCCATGATGATTTACAAATTAACGCCCGCATTCACGAAGCAATCGTTCAATTGGACAAACGGCGTGATACGGATCAATTCGATGAATATGTGATCGTCATTCAAAAGTACCATCCTGAAAACCCTTGGCCTTACACAACCGCTGAAAACAGAGCCGCTCAGGAGCTAGGCGATCTCAAGCAAAGAGTTATTCAAAGACTGAGTAACATGTACAATCTCCCGAACTATAATATCAAGGTCATTTTCCGCGGCATCACCAAAGGTACACCCACAGGTGGAACTGGTGGCGTAAATCCCGCATTCATTATCCCTGAACACATCCGCTATTCGAATATGCAAGCGTATTCGCTGGAGTGTTACTACTTGGGTGAAATCGGTGCAGGGTGGCTGGTTGATGATCCTGTTCGCGAATAACATGACAAAAAGGCAGCCACGCTGAATGGATGGCTGCCTTTTCTCTTTGACATGATTAGTACAACCGCTTCGTATAGCTGTCTTGCAAGCCCTCTGCCACTTCTTTTGCCGTCACACCGGGAAGCTTCACATGGTCCGCCAGCATTTGCGCCACATTAGGAGTCGTCCCCTCTGCTGGCCATGACTCCGGCTTCCATAGACCGGAGCGCATAAATGCCTTCGCACAGTGGACGAAGCACTCCTCTACCTTTACGCCGATCCCAAGCGTAGGCACCTTTCCGTTTACCGCCATCTTCGCCAGTATTTCTTCATCGCGAATAATGCAAGCCTTGCCGTTCACGCGGAACGTCTCTTCCAGCGTAGGAATCAAAAAGATAAGCCCAATATGCGGGTTGACCAAAATGTTCGTGATGGAGTCCATCCGCTTGTTTCCCGGGCGCTCAGGGATGACGAGATGGTGATCATCGATGACATGCACAAAGCCAGGCGCATCTCCACGTGGCGAAGCATCGCAATGGCCATCTTTGTCTGCTGTGGCCAAGATGAGAAATGGCGATTGGGCAATATAATTGCGGCTATGGTCATCTAGCTGGGTTATCGCCTTGTTCTGTACGAGACGACTTGGCTCTCCGACCATTTCGCGCAGTTGCTGCTCTGACGTGACCACGTCACGGAATATTCCGAATCCTGACATGACTACCCCTTCTTTCCTCTGCTTGTTCGAACCTGCCACCATCATACCACTTTTCTTGCTTATGGCAGAAGCAGGAAGGCTAGAGGGGTCACAAGCAGCAGGGTTAGAATCGTACGCTCTACCCAAATCACCAGAAGCTTTGGAATACTAATCGGAATCTCCGTGGACAAAATGCAAGGAATTGTCGCTGAAAAGAACAGAATGGAAGAAACCGAAACGACCGCAATCACAAACTTGGTGACTAGCGGTGCCTTCACTACAAGCAGAGCTGGCAAAAACATCTCGGCAATTTCGATCGCTGACGCTTTTGCAGCCAGCATCGGCTCTGGAATTTGCAAGAGCCATGTAATCGGATAAAACAAGTAACCAAGCCAGTCAAACAAAGGGGTAAATTCGGCCAGCACCAACCCGAGTAAACCGACCGACATGATGGACGGGAGAATACTCATGGTCATGATGAAGCCATCCCGCAAGTTCTCCCAAATGTTCCGTGTTAGCGG